>JBEAMY010000085.1:0-10006 GCA_041165725.1 Pseudomonadota bacterium | reverse complement strand
CACCGCCGCTTCATCGTGGTTCAGGACGACCCCTCTTCCATTGCCGATGCCTACGGCACCATCAAGGTGATGAGCCAAGAACTCAAGCTTGATGAAATCCATTTGATCCCCAATGCGGTGCGCAGCCAAACCCAAGGTTGGCGGCTTTACCAAAGGCTCAACGACGTGTGTGTGCGCTTTTTGGGTCACACCATCCATTACCTGACGGCCATCGAGGAAGACGAAATGGTGTTGGCTGCCCTCAAGAAATACCAAACGGTTTTGGAGCTTGCTCCAGGCACGGCGGCAGCGCGCGACTTTCGCCGTCTTGCCGAACTCACCACTGAGTTGCGTCCCATCCAGGGTCCTTCCGGTGGCATCCAATTTTTCATGCAACGGCTGATGCAGGGCCATGCGAGGTGAACATGAGAGCGCTCAATCCAGTCCGTCACTACCAGTCCAGTTGCCAACCCAGCACTGACGAGTTGGTCCTCGCCCATTTGGCCATGGTCAAGCGGGTGGCCCTTCACATCAAGGCCAGGGTTCCTGCATTCATGGACCTTGATGAACTCATCCAGGTGGGCACCTTGGGCTTGCTCGAGGCGGCCAGGGCTTTTGATCTGAACAAAGGCGTGGAGTTCGAAAACTTTGCCCACAGCCGTGTGCGTGGGGCCATGCTCGACGAGGTCAGGCGTTTGTCCTTTTTGCCTCGCTCGGCTGTGGCCTTCAACAAAGAACACAACGAAACCGTTCACGTCCTCGCTGCCGAGCTGGGGCGCAATCCGACCCAGGCTGAAATTGCCGAGCACATGGGCCGCGACATCGACGCCTTCCACAAAGAGCGCGGCAAGGCCAACCGCTTTGAAACCTATTCCATGGAAGTGGTGACCGAGGAGGTCATGACGCTGGCCGACGACGAATCGCGCCAACCCGATGTGCAGGTCGAAGAGGCCGAGTTCATGGCCGTGGTGACCGAAAAAATCAGCGAGCTGCCCGAGCGTGAACAATTGGTCATGCAGTTGTATTACGTCGAGGAGCTCAACCTCAAGGAAATTGGCGAGGTGCTGGGTGTGACCGAATCGCGAGTCAGCCAGATCCTGTCCACCGTGGTCAAAAAACTGCGGGGTGAGTTGCAGATCGAAACCGGTGCCAAGACCAGAAGCAAAAGCAGGCAGGAGGTCTCATGAACGGATTCTTCCAATTGTTCACGGCCTGGGGCGTTTTGCTGGCCGTCATTTTGGCCTTGTACCTGATTGACAAGGTCAACACGATCTATGCCGCCAACGTGCCTTCCGACAAACCCAAAATTTTCAGCGATGGCTTGTTTGGCGAGTTGCAGGCCAAAAGCCTGTGGGACGCCATGAGCGGCATTCCTTTGCCTGGCGTGGACCTCAAACTGGTGAACGACTTGCGCGTTCATTACGAGCCGGTTTTGCGCCAGCACATCGAAGCCACCTTCACCGAGGGCTATCAAGATGGCAGACGTGGCCGCCCCGGCATGCCGACCAACAACCGCATGGTGCCCACACCGCGCGGCAAGGTGGAATCATGGATTCCCATCCATCACCTGGCCAGCCTTTACCAAGCGGGTGAGGATTTCGCGACCAAACCGGAAGACACGTATTTGCGCATTCAGCAAAACCTCGATCAGGTGATTTCCATGTTGTACGCCCGGACAGGTCTGTCCTTGTCCGAACCGTTTTCCAAGCATTTGCTCAAACATCCAGCTGATGCCATGGCAACCGGCCCCATTCCAGACCTGCCTCCTGAAATGCGTCCTGTTCTGGAAGCTGCGGATCAAGGCCTGGCCAAGCCCTTGCTGGCTGCGGCAGAACCCACGGCAGACCCCAGTTTGGTGGCTTCAAGAGACGTGGTCCAGCGCGGTGTTGAGCGCAGTGCGGCGGCAAGCCTTGCCCAGACGGAGTCCGCCAGCGATCCTGCACCTGAAATGCTTCAACCTTCTTTGACGGTGCCGCAAACCGAGCCGGTCCGCCCGCAAACCGTCTGACACTTTTTGGAGACCATTCAAGTTCGCCGAACTGACACCGAATCACTCTGGCAAGTTGACAACAACCTGGAGTGAGAACGATGAGAGCACACATGAGAGCCATTGAATCCTACGGTGAGGTCCGTGCCAGCACTGGCGTGGCCAAGTCCAACAACGTTGAGCTCATCATGATGCTGTTTGATGGCCTGCTGGAAAGCATTGCCACCGCACGGGGTCACATTCAGCACCGCAACATTGCCGAGAAGTCCAAAGCGCTGGCGCGTGCCAGTCGCATCGTGTTGGGTCTTCAAGGCGCATTGGATTTCAACCGAGGTGGCGACCTGGCTCAAAACCTCAATGAGTTGTATGGGTATGTGACCCGTCGACTCTTGCATGCCAATGCACACAATGATTTGGCGGCTTTGGACGAAGTCCATGGCCTGATGACAGAAATTCGCGAGGCTTGGGAAGCCGTTCCCAGCCTTGTCCCGCCCAACTCCGAGTCGGCAATGTCGTTGAATTGATTCATCGCAGGCCCGGCTGGGAGAATTCGGTTAACCTTTGGGCCAAGTGCCTGATGGCCCTCGTGGGCCTGTGAACGTCAATGGAGTCGTAGATGCCACCAGTCGGTATTCTTCTGTTGTTTGTCTTTGTGTTCGGTGTGTTCGTCGCCCACGGTGGCGATTTGACGCCTGTGATTCATGCCGCCCCTTGGGAATTTGCCCAGATCGGTGGCGCGGCTTTCGCCGCCATGCTGATTGGCAACGGCATGAACGTGGTCAAGCCTGCTTTTGCAGGTCTGGGTCGCGTCTTCAAAGGCCCCCGCTACAAGAAAGACGACTTTCTGGCGGTCATGTTCCTGGTTTCCAAGATCCTTAAAACCCTCAAGGCCGAAGGCGCTGTGGCGCTTGAACCCCACGTCGAGAACCCTGAGTCTTCAGCCATCTTTGCTGAATACCCCCCGATTCTTCACGACCACTCTTTGTTGCACCTCATCACCGACACCGTTCGACTGATGGTGGTTTCGTCCAGTAATTTGAGCCCTTATGCGGTGGAAGACGTGATGACGGCCTCCATCAAGCTGCACCACACCAACGAACTCAAAGCCGCCGAAGTCTGGACCGCCATGGAAGGCGCCATGCCTGCTTTGGGCATTGTGGCTTGCGTGTTGGGTGTGGTGAAGACCATGGGCGCCATTGACCAACCGCCTCCTGTGCTGGGTGCACTGATCGGCTCCGCGCTGGTGGGTACCTTCATGGGCGTGTTGTTGGCTTACGGCTTGGTGGGCCCCTTTGCCATTCGCCTCAAGCAGATCATTGAAGAAGAAGGCGAGATGTACAAGATGGTGCAGCAGCTCATCGTGGCCAACTTGCATGGACACCCCATGCCCCTGGTCATCGAAGCCGCTCGCGTGTGCATTTCGCACGAAAACCAGCCCACTTTTGCTGAAGTCTTTGACGGCATGCGAGGCAAGTAATGGCTGACGAAAAGCCCGCTGAGCAAGCGCCTGCCGAGGGCGCACCCGCTGAAGCGCCTGCTGACGCCCCACCGGCCGAAGCGGCTTCCAATGCGCCAGTCATCGTCATCAAAAAGGTCATCGACGATGGCCACGGTGGTGCACACGGTGGCGCCTGGAAGATTGCCCTTGCCGACATGATGACCGCCATGATGGCGTTCTTCTTGTTGATGTGGCTTTTGGGTGCGTCCAACGCCGACCAGCGCAAAAGCATTGCCGACTATTTCCGACCCAGCTCACACAGCTTGGTGCCCATGGGCCAGCTCGCGGGCTCCAATGGCGTGCTGGGTGGCAAATCCATCATCGACACCGATGGCTTCCCCTATCAGATGAAGCAAACTGGTTTGCTCGAACGCCTCACGCCGCGTTCTGAGGGCGGCCCCAATCCGAACACGCCACCAGGCCCCGACAACGAAAACGACACGCCCAATAATCCTGCGCCCAACCAGGGCATGAAGGACGAAATGGGGCAGGGCTCGACCACGGGCGACGACAACAACCAAGGCAAGGGCAACGCCGCCGGAGAGGCCAACGAGCCTGGCAAGGGCAGTGGTCAGGGCCAAGGCGGCAGCAATCCCGACAAGCTCACTGAAGCGCAGAAAAAAGCCATTGCCAAGGCGCAAGATGAGGCCAACTTCAAGCAGCTCGAGCAAGAAATCAAGCAAAAGCTCATGCAAGACCCCAACCTCAAGGACTTGCGCAATCAGGTGGCCATCAGTCGCGACCGTCAGGGCTTGCGCATCGAGATCATCGACAAGGCCGATTTCGCCATGTTCCCCTCGGGCGGCACCAACATGTCCGACAAGGCCGACAAACTCGTGGCTGAAGTGGCGGCGGCGCTCAACAAGATTCCAAACAAGGTGGCCATCCGTGGACACACCGACTCGGTGCCCTTTGCCAAGGGCAGCGGCAAGAACAACTGGGCTTTGTCCGGTGAGCGGGCCGAAGTCACGCGCAGCTTGCTGCAAAAGGCGGGCGTGGACGAGAAGCGTTTTGAGCGCATCGAAGGCGTGGCCGACACCGATCCGTTCAACCCCAAGGACCCCAAAGATCCTCGCAATCGCCGCATGAGCATCACCGTGCTCAACAACGACGGCTGATCAGGCCGAACGCAATTCGTATTTGTTGATCTTCTCGATCAGCGTGGTGCGTTGCACGTTGAGCAGCTTGGCCGTTTTGGACACATTGCCGTCCGATTGCTGGAGGGCTTGCTCAATGAAGCTGCGCTCGATCTGGGCCAGCTTGTCTTTGAGCGACAAGCCTTCGCTGGGCAAAGCGGGCGCACCCTGGGCCAATAGGATGAGCTGATCCATGTCGGTGTCCAAAGGTTCGGGCTGGTCGTTCATCTCGGCAAGCACCTCGGGCGGCGGGGTCAACCTTTGCGGCTCTGGAGCCGGCCCTTCTGAATCCAACATCTCCACCTGAATCAACTGCAAGCCCTTGGGCAACATGACGGTAGGGATGCTGCGGATGTCGAGCTCCTGACCCGCATACAAGGTGCTGAAGCGATCCACCAAATTGCACAGCTCACGCACATTGCCCGGCCATGGATAGTTTTCCAGCAGGTTCAGAAAGTGGTCGTTGAACCGGATCGGCATCTGACCAGGCAGGGCGTACTCGCGGGCGAAGTGATCGAGCATGTGTTCAATGTCTTGGGGACGCTCGCGCAATGCCGGCGTGTGGATGGGCAAGACATTGAGCCGGTAGTACAAATCTTCTCGAAACCGGCCCGCAGAAATTTCTGTTTCCAAATCGCGATGTGTTGCGGCAATGACACGAACATCGACCGGAATGGGCTTGCTCCCCCCTACTGGGTCAATCGTACGTTCCTGGAGCACGCGCAGCAATTTAACCTGCATGTCCAAAGGCATGTCGCCGATTTCGTCCAAAAACAGGGTGCCACCGTGCGCCATTTCAAAGCGACCCACCCGATCCACCACCGCACCAGTGAAGGCGCCTTTGCGGTGACCAAAGAGTTCGCTTTCTAGTAATTCTTTAGGAATGGCGCCGCAATTAATGGGCACAAAGTTCAAACCCTGGCGCGGTGAGAGGTCGTGCAAAGCCCTGGCCAGCAATTCTTTACCCGTGCCGCTTTCACCAGTGATCAGCACCGAAGCGGTGGAATGGGCCATGGTGGCCACCAGCTCGCGCAGTGCCACCACTTGAGGGCTTTCGCCCAGGTATCGCCAGTTCAGATCATGTTTGGAATTCACAAGTTGAAATTCTCTATGAAAAGGCATGCTCAGCAAGACGACAAAAGTTTGCGGTCTCCCAGAAAGATTCAAGACTGTGCGTCTTGTGTCGAAACCCTTCACTGTGGAATTCATCGCAAAGCCCGTTGGGCGGTGGCGATTCATCGGGTGATACACCATCAAGGAAGCAGACATGAACAAACTCCTCTCCATCTCCCTTGTGGCCGCCGCCATGACCATGGCCGGTTGCCAGAGCATGCCCCAAAGTGGCCAAGCTCAGACCCCCGCTACCCCGCTTGCCGAAGCCGTCAAGCCGGTCAATGCGGTTCAAGCTGAAGACACTTTGCTCAAGCCCTTGGTGGAGCAACGCGAGGCCTTTGTGGCCACCGGCTATGCCGTGATCAGCGTTCAAAGCCCCAAGACCCCCGCGCAAAAACGCTTGATGGCCATTCGTGCTTCCAAGCTCGATGCCTACCGCTCGCTGGCTGAACAGGTCTATGGTCAGTACATCGACGCCAACACCACGGTGGCCGACATGACCGTGATGAACGACACCTTCCGCGCCCATGTCAACGGCATCATTTATGGCGCCAAGCTGGTGAGCATCAACCCCGTGGGCAACGACACCTACGAAACCACGTTGTCGCTGGACCGCACGGTGGTCAACGACATCCGCGCCATGTATGTGCGCCAGGTCAATTCGGGCCGTCGCTTGCAGTGATGGGCTAAAGCCATGAACTCCATGCACCTCCTTAGGAAAACCTGCTGGGCTGGGCTGGCCTTGGTGGGCGCGCTGAGCAGTGCGCAAGCACAAAGCTCAGACCGCTCGCCTGAAGAGCACCTGCGCCAAGTGCGCGAGGCGCTGGTTCAAGCGGCCTTGCAAAGGCCTGTTGCCGTCACCGCCACGCAGTGGCTGGACGGTTCGGGTCAATTGCGCGAGAGCAGCGAATTTCGAAGCGGCATGGTGGTGCGTGGCGTCAAACTCTTGTCGCCCGAAGAAAACAAGCCCATGCCCGATGAGTCGCCCACGGCTCGTGTGGCTTGGTTGCAGTCCAAGGACCTGATCGAGTCTGCTTGCGAGCGCAAGAGTATCAATGGGCATTTCCCCAAGCACACGGTGCGTTGGCAGTTGCGCCTTGAGGGCAACCTCAAGCCCATGTCGCGCTGGGATTTATCCCAAATTCAAAAAGCCTTGGATCAGGTGCTTTGGCCTCAGGTCGAAGCCTCGCAGGACATGGTTCTGGTCCAGGCACCAGCGGTCAACGGAAGTTATGAGCGCGCCCTTGCTGGCAACAGCCGCAACGACATCCCGATGATGTTGCGACTGGTGCTCAGGCCCGTCGATGCAGCCGAGGCGATGGCCAGAAGCTACCGCCTGGATTGGCAACTGGTGGATCAGCAAAGCGGTAAGACCTGGTGGTCCTTGCAACAGGTTCTCAATGTCCCCGATGCCGATCTGCGCGTGTCACCGCCTGTGTTGGACCCCATGGTCAGGGCTCAGTTGGCCCAAGCGGTGAGCCAATCCACTGAAGCCATGGACTTGGTTTTGCGCTGCCAAGCACCTCGATATGAACTCACCCGCACCAGCGACAAACAATGGCGAATTCCCGCAGGTGAACTCAATGGCTTGAGGGTGGGTGACCGCCTCATGGTCTTGCCCAACAACTACCGTCTGGGCGATGAGTGGGACCCCAAACAATTGCAACAAGTGGCCCTGGTGCAAATCAGGTCCGTGAATGAAAATGACGCGCAGGTGGTGCATTACGCCGGCCCTCAACCCGCAGCTTCGGGTCGTTGGGTCGCCATGCCCCGTCTGCCTTGAATCCCAGGAGTTTGCTCATGCTGTCCAAACCTTTTGCTGTGGCCCTGATCTCATTGACCGCTTGGGCCGCGCCCGCGGTCCATGCTCAGGATGAGCCGGTTCAACCCCGAATGCACGTGGTGCAGCCCGGTGAAACCCTGACCGGTTTGATCCGCAAGCTCTACCCCAACAGCCCTTTGCGTGAAAACCTCTTGCAAGATGCCGTTCGCGCCAGCAACCCTCAGGCCTTCATGGTCAGCAAGCCCAACATCTTGCTTGCAGGCGCCAGCATCAAGGTGCCCGATCACATGGCCCTCATGGAGCAGCAGTACAAGCGCTTTGCCCCCCCAGCTGGCGATGATGCATCTGGTGAGGATCCCCAGCGCAAATGGGTCAGGTTCCCCTGAGCCTGGCTCAAGGAATTCATCATGCTTGGCCTGGACGCTCTTTCCAGCGTGATTCGGGCCACGCCTGCGCCAAACAATGAAGTCAAACCCCTCTGGATTGAAGCGCCAGTCGCCCAACAGCTGGGTTTGAGCGATGGACAGGTGGTGCAGGCCCTCGTTGAAGCCAGGGGTGGACCAGTTCGACTTTGGCTCAAAAACTTCTCTTTCGAATTGCCCAACGGTTGGGTGCTTCAGCCCGGTGACACCCCTTTCATGCGGGTGGTGCGCGGTTCAAGTTCATGGGCCTTGCTGATTCAACCGCGAGCCGATGGCGCACCTTCGGCCGGTCTCGTGGCCAACGCCCCATCTGCGGCCAATGTGCAAGCACCGATCAGCCCCGAGCAACTCCTACAAGCCCGCATGCAGGCGATGGCGTCCAGGCCCATGGACGCCAGCGGCCTTTTGGCCTTGCTGGCGAGCTCTTCGCAGAATGCCTCGGGCTTGACCAGTGCCCAAATGCCATGGCTTCAGGCTTGGATGGCCGAATCGATTCCGATGTCGCAGATCAACCCCAGTCTGCTCAGGAATTTGCTTCAGAAATGGATGCTGCCCAACGAGCGGCGATTGCTTCAAGGGCAGCAACCCCCCATGGATGCGCGAAGCATGCTGCGCAAATGGCTGGATCTGCTGACGGCCACACAAGAGTCGTCGACCGAGCGCATGCAAGAGGCCAGAACCGTGCGTCAGGGCTTGGAGTCACTGGACACGGCCCAAGCGCAAACGGCCTTGGCCCATGCGCGGGGTGGCCTTTCTTTGCATTTCTGGATTCCCTTCACCGACTCGCGGCCTGTGCACATGCACATTCAGCGCGACGCGCCCAAAAACCCAAACGACGATCCACCCTTCACCGTGGACGTGCACACCCAGCACATGACGCTGGGGGAAATCTGGCTGGCCACGACGATCCGCAGCAGTCACAGGGTGGGGCTGGTGATGTGGGCGCTCAATGGCAACACGGCCAGTTGGGCGCGCGACAAATCGGCCTTACTGGGTGCAGAACTGAAGGACTCGGGTCTGGAGCTGGAGTCGTTCCAAATTCACCATGCCGCTCGCCCAAGAAGCGAGGTTCATCCTGTACAAGGCTCAGGCCAGGGCGAATGGATGCAAACCGTTCGACCACGCTTGGACAGACTCGCCTGAAGCACGCCCGAGAGAGGACACACCCATGCGACGCACCCTCAAAGCAGTGGCTCTGGAATATGGGCAACACCAGTCCCCCGTGGTCAGCGCCAAGGCCGAAGACGAATCGGCCTTGGTCTTGTTGCAAGCCGCGCGTGAGCATGGGGTTCATGTGGCGCAGGACCCTCAGTTGGCCGAATGGCTCAGCCGCTTGGAGTTGGGGCAGGAAATTCCTGAGCACCTCTACACCGCAGTGGCGGTGATTTTGTCTTGGGTGTATTGGCTCAAGGGCATGCAGCCTGGCGACGAGAAAGTCGTCTGAGCGAGAGTGGGGCTTGGTCAGGCGGCTTGATGGTCGCGCATCTGGCGACCTCTGCGCACCTTGCCCAGTCGGTCATAGGTCTCGACGGAACTGCCTGAACCACCCAGTTGCAGGCTGTCCAAAGCGCCACGGATGGCATCGAGTTTGCGCAGGATGAGGATTTCATTGCGACGGTGCAACTCCCGGCACGCCAGCATGCGGGTGCGAAAGCCTTCCCATTCATCACCCAGGTTGTCGGCATCTTCGGGCTTGGCCACACCAGTGATCTGGGTCAATTCGTTCAACAGCTCATTTTTTTGCGACAGCAAGACCTCGAACTGATCCAGGTCCTGGTCTTTAAGGGCCAGAAACTCTTCTTCCAGCAAACCTTCAAGCGTTTGCACACGGACCATGGCCTGGTCCAGCAGTGGCAAATCCTGCAGGTCGCTCATGGAGGAGGCCCTCAGCCTTCGATCATGCGCTCAAGCGAGACAAAGTTCTCGGCGATGCGGCGCGGATCAAGGGGGTAGTTACCGCTTCGGATGGCTTCCTTGATGGACTCCACCTTGGCGCGGTCAAAGGAAGATTGCTCCTTGACCTTTTGTTCCAAATTACTCAAAGACACGGAATCAGCTCCTGATGGGGCTTTTCCTGCAGGCGCTGTT
>JBEAMY010000084.1:0-3196 GCA_041165725.1 Pseudomonadota bacterium | reverse complement strand
CCCCTCGCCTTTTTCAACACCCACAATTCGCGAGAGGTCCAGACCCAAGGCTTCGAAGACCTCGCGAGCGACACCCACTTGGCCTTTGCCACCATCGATCAAAACCACATCGGGCATGCCCAAGGCCGGCGCATTGCCCTCGGCCGTTGCTGCAGCCACCTTGGCATAACGACGCTCCAACACTTGGCGCATGGCCGCGTAATCGTCACCCGGCGTGATGCCCTCAATGTTGTAGCGCCGGTATTCACTGCTTGCCATGCGGTGATTCTGAAAGACCACGCAAGACGCCTGAGCCGATTCACCCGCCGTGTGCGAGATGTCGAAACACTCGATGCGCAAGCGCTCCAAGTCTTGCCCGTCTTCCAAAGGCAAATCGAGGGCTTGAACCAAAGCACGTGTTCGCGCGATCTGTGAGCCCTCTTCGGCCAACAATCGTGCAAGTTGAAGCTCGGCGTTGTGCATGGCCATGTCCAGCCAAACTTTGCGGTGTTCACGTGGTTTGTGGATGCAATGCAAGCGCGCGCCGCTAGAGGCAGACAAGGCCTGCGTCACTTCCTCAGAAATCCGATGACTGGAGATCAAGGTGGGTGGTGGGGTCAATTCCAAATAATGTTGAGACACAAACGCATCCAGCACCTCCTCAGGCGATGCCCCTTCGACGTGACTGGGGAAATGGGGCTTATCGCCCAAATGTCGACCGCCTCTGACCATGGCGAGATTGACGCAAGCCCGCCCACCCTGAACCTTGACAGCAATGACATCGGCATCCCGGTCATCGGTGGTGTCTACTGCCTGTTGGTGCTGCACCTTGGCCAATGCAGTGATCTGATTTCGCAAATCGGCAGCTTGCTCGTACTCCAGCCGTTCAGCGTGAGTCATCATGCGCTGCTCCAGATCGGCCATCACTTCCTGAGTCTTCCCCTTCAAAAGATCGCTGGCATGGGCCACATCACGTGCATAGTCTTGCTCGGAAATCAGCCCCACGCAGGGCGCTGAGCAACGCTTGATTTGGTGCAAGAGACAAGGTCGGGTGCGGTGGTTGTAGACCGAATCCTCACAAGTCCTGAGGCGAAAAACTTTTTGAATCAGTGAAATGGCTTCACGCACTGCCCAAGCGCTGGGATAAGGGCCAAAGTACTCATGCTGCCTGTCCACCGCACCTCGGTAGTAAACCATTCGCGATGCCAAAGGCGAATTCGTGATCTTGAGGTAAGGATAGCTTTTGTCATCCCTGAACAAGATGTTGTACTTGGGCCTGAGGGTTTTGATGAGGTTGTTTTCAAGCAGCAAGGCCTCAGCCTCACTGCGAACTACAGTGGTTTCCAAGCTTGCGATTTGCGACACCATGTGGCCAATGCGAGTCCCCTCATGAGGACGCTGGAAGTAGCTGCTCACGCGTCGCTTGAGGTGAATGGCTTTGCCCACATAAAGCACTTGCTCTTGGGCATCAAAGAATCGGTAAACCCCGGGCAAGCCGGGCAAGGCAGACACCTCAGCCAGCATTCTGGTGCGGACGCGGTCGACTTCAGACTGCTCCATGGCGCTGGAGTTGCTGTTGTCTGATGATGGCGTTGCGGATGGGGTCTCGCTCATGCCTGCATTTTGGCCTTGAATTTTGTCCTTGATGCCCTGCACTTGGTTAGCATCGCCCCCCATGGCCACAATTGTCCACACACCTCAATCTCACCGCCCCAGGTGCGTGGATGTGTTTTGCCGCGTCATTGACAACTTGGGTGACCTTGGAGTTTGTTGGCGACTGGCCAAGATTTTGGTGGCTCAAGGCTGGCGGGTTCGACTCTGGGCCGACGACACACGAGCCCTCGTTTGGATGGCGCCAGAGCAAGACAGAGCTGGGGTGCAGGTACTCGACTGGGTGAGCGCCAGCGACCCCACTGTGCTGGCATCCCTAGCGCCCGCTGAATGCTGGATCGAAGCCTTTGGTTGCGAATTGCCTGAGGCATTTGTGGCTCATGCGGTGCGCACACGCAGCCAAGCGCCCGAATGGATCAACCTCGAGTACCTGAGCGCCGAGGACTGGGTTTTGCGCATGCATGGCCTGCCCTCACCTGTGATGTCTGGACCCGCCAAGGGCTGGACCAAGCGTTTTGTTTTTCCCGGCTTTGTTCAAGGCACAGGCGGCTTGCTGAGAGAAGCCGATTTGCTGGAAAGGCAATCGCGCTTTTCTGCCCACGAATGGTGGGATGGACTGGCAAGCCTTGGCCTGAAGGTCCGACCCGGTTCGCTCAAAGTGAGCCTCTTTTGCTATGAACCCCCAGCACTTGCGGCATGGCTTAATGTGCTGGTGCGCACTGATGCCCCCTTGCAAGTGGACGTTCTGATCACGCCAGGTCGGGCTGCAGATGCATGGGCCGCAGCTTGTCATCAATTGGGACTCAAGACCTTGCCGCCTCACCTCAAAGCCCATGCCTTGCCTTGGCTGAGTCAAATCGAATTCGACCACCTGCTGTGGTCTTGCGACCTCAATTTTGTTCGTGGCGAAGACTCCTTAGCCAGAGCCATTTGGGCGGGCCGACCCTTGGTTTGGCAGCTCTACCCTCAAGACGATGCGGCCCACCATCACAAGCTTGCAGCTTTTGCCGACATCGTTCGATGGCCAAAGAACTGGGCCCAGTTTCATGCTCACTGGAACAACGTTCTGCCCAATGAACTGGGTTCACCTGAATTGAGTTACATCCTGAGCGATCTGCTGAGGCCCGAGTCCTTGACAGCAGCGCAAAAAAGCGTGGAGCAATTGCGCCAATCCCTGCTGAACATGCCCTCGCTTCAAGACCAGTTGTTCATCAAACCCTGAGTCTGCTTGGGGAATAAATTTTCTCAAGCCTAGTAAAAGGGTCAATTCAAAGAGAATGCATGTTGGGTGATGAAACAACTCGGTTTCATCAGGTTTGTCTAAGGTCGGGCCGCCTGGACGTTTGGCCCCGCGCCATTGCGACCGATTACCATGAACATACTGGCTACTGTTTGTTTTGCCCTTGCCCTTGCGCACACCCTTTGCGCCCCTCTCCTTGCCCATTGGCTTTCATCCCACTCGCACCCCCACTCTCGTCACGCCGGTCTGTGGCATTTGCTTTGCGAAGTTGAAGCTGTATTCATCCTTTGGGCTCTTTTGTTCGTGGTCGGACTTTTGTTCTTGATCGGACACGATGCGACGCTGGAAGAAATCCGCAGGCGATCA
>JBEAMY010000083.1:0-8358 GCA_041165725.1 Pseudomonadota bacterium | reverse complement strand
CGAATGGCCACTTCGATGTGGTTGAGCAATCCTTCGGTCACAGCCCTGCCGTCGAAATGTGTCCTCGCGACTTCGCGCACCGCCGTGTTCATGGCTTGGTTGTTGTGGGTGGTCGACACGATCAGATTAGCCATGGTCACGAGGTCGTCATCGCCCACTTGGTAGTGGTGAATCAGGGTACCGCGCGGGGCTTCGATCACACCAACGCCCTCGCGGCGGCGCTTGCCGCTGGCCATGAGCGATTGGCCCTGCACATCGTCATCGGTCAACAACTCGGCCACGGTTTCTGCTGCGCAAAGCATCTCGATCATTCGCGCCCAGTGGTAATGCAAAGAGCCGTGGCGCATGCGCTTGCTTCCCGTGGTCTCGCCCACGAAGTCACGACGCGCTGCCTCTGCCAATGGCGTAGGCATGTGAGAGCAAACCTGCACGCGCGCCAAAGGCCCCACCCGATACCAGCCCAGATCCGGACCCAGGCTTTGCAGGAAAGGAAACTTCATGTAGCTCCAAGGCTTGACCTCTTCAGTGATGAGGTCCAAATAGCCCTGCACATTCGCCTGGTCAAACACAGTCTCGCCTTGCGCCGTGGTGCACCGCAAAGCACCGTCATAGAGATCAAACTCCCCTTGTGACCCCACCAAACTCATGAACGAAGACTCAAACTCGGCGAAGTGATCAAAGCGCTGCGCATCATGTCTGTGCATCTCGGCGACGATGGCCACAGCTTGCTCGGCCCAAGCGACGTTTTGTGCGGCATCGCGCAGCAGCAACTCACGATCTTCATCGCTGAGTGAGCGATTGACGCCACCGGGTACTGAACCCGTGCCGTGAACGCGCTTGCCCGCAGTGGCACGAATCACCTCTTGTCCAAACTTGCGCAACATCACACCTTGGCGACCAATGTCTGGGTAGCGCTCCAAAACACCAACGATGTTGCGCATCCCCACGTCGGCATCAAAGCCAAACAGCAAATCGGGGGACGATAAATGGAAAAAATGCAAGGCATGTGACTGCAAGATTTGCCCATAGTGCATGAGCCGTCGCAACTTGAGGGCGGTGGGTGTCAAGCTGTCCACACCCACCACCAAGTCCAGTGCCTTGCAAGCCGCAAGATGGTGCGACACCGGACAAATGCCACAGAGGCGTTGCACCATGACAGGCACTTCCCAATAAGGTCGGCCTTGGATGAATCGCTCAAACCCTCTGAACTCAACGATGTGCAAACGGGCTTGGTGGACGCGGTTGTCCGCATCAAGCAGCAAAGTCACTTTGCCGTGCCCCTCCACCCGTGAAATCGGATCGATGACCACGCGTCGCAATTGATCGGTGGGCAGTTGTGCGGTTTCCAAATCGGACATGGTCAAGGCTCAGTCGTAATGGAGCAAGCCATGGCCCAAATGGGGCTCACGGCCTGCGATCAGGTCGTTGAGGAATTGCCAGATCGCATCGGCACTGGGTGGGCAACCGGGCAAGAAGTGGTCGATGTGAACCACCTCGTGAATGGGATGGACTTGATTCAGCGGCAAAGGCAATTCAGGGTCGTTGGGGATTCGACTGCCTTGGGCCAAACCAGGTCCTGTGCGATATACGGTTTGCAAGATTTCGGTCAATGGCAAATGGTTGCGCTGAGCGGGCAAACCACCGTTGACGGCACATGCACCCATGGCAACCAACACCTTGCATTGAGCGCGGAATTCGCGCAACACGTGAACGTTCTCGGCATTGCACACACCGCCTTCAACCAGGCCGATATCGCATGGACCGCAATGCTTGATGTCGGTGATGGGCGAGCGATCAAACTCGACCAACTCCAGCAAAGGCAACAATCGTTCGTCGATGTCGAGAAAGGACATGTGACAGCCAAAACAACCCGCTAAAGACACGGTGGCGATCTTGAGCTTTTTGCGCGACCCGCTCATTCATCCTCCGTCTGGGGTGGGGTTTTGACTTGCACTTGGCTGATGGGCTTGTCATCAAAGCGGCGTGCACCAATCGGCACTGCAAAGCCCACCCGCTTTTTGAGGATCACGCCCACCGGGCAGACGCTGGCCGCGCGATCGGTCGCCTCGAAGTCCGAGTCAACCAGCAAACCGCTGGGACTGTTGACGATGAGGTGAGTGGTTGAGCCCCGCCCTGCGATTGCAAATACCGATTTGCCGTCCACATCGCGGCTCGCACGCACGCAGAGTTCGCAAAAAATGCAGCGGTTGAAATCGAGCAGCACATCGGGGTGCGAGGCGTCCACAGGTCGGTCGGGAAAAAAATGGTCATAGTGCGGGCTGAGCATGCCCATCTCGTATGCGTTGGCCTGCAAAGTGCATTGGCCGCTTTTTTCGCATGAGGGACAAAAATGATTGCCTTCGACAAACAACAGTTGCAAGAGGTGTTGGCGCTGGGCATCCAACTCTGGGCAACGGTTCTCCACCACTTGCCCACCAGCGGCTGGTGTGGTGCAAGCGGTGGCGGTACGGCCATTGACCTTGACGGTGCACAACTTGCACGAACCATGCGGTTTGAATTCAGCGTCCCAACACAAATGCGGAATGTGGTGACCCGCATCTTGCGCGGCTTGAATCAGGGTTTGGCCCGGCTTGAAAGGCACTGTCTTGCCGTCGAGTTCAAACGCGTCGCTCATGAGCTCAGGTCCTTGCGTGTGGAATCGGTCGTCACAAAAGCTTCACCCAGGTGTTCGGATCGGTTGTCGCCAAGGTGTGCGCCAGCGTCATCGCGGTGCGTCATCTGGCGGGCCTGCGACAAAGCTGCATCCAAATCGAAAGCGGGCTCATATTGATTGGAATGCAAGCGGCGCTCGAACACGTGCGGGAAGTGGTGGCGCAAATCATTCAAGACCATGGAAGCGGTATTGCCCAGGCCGCAATGGCTGGCCCCGTGCATGAGCGCATGCATGCGATCGAGTTCGTGCAAATCGTGAGGAGAGCCGTGATCTTTCGCCAGCTTGTTCATCAACCGCAAATTGACCGCCGTGCCCACACGGCAAGGTGTACAAAAGCCACAGCTCTCATGTGCAAAAAACTGAGTCACATTGAGAGCGAGATCGAAGAGGTCTCGCTCTGGCCCAAAGACCATGATGGAGCCGCCAGTGGCCACATCCTCAAAGCCCAATCGCCTGTGAAATTGATCGCGAGGCAAACAATTGCCCGCCGCACCCGCAGTCGTCACCGCTTGAGCCGACTCGCCGCCGCAGAGCGCCAAGACCTCGTTCAAGCTGATGCCAAAAGGCACTTCGTAAACACCGGGGCGTTGCACATCGCCAGAAATGGAAAGCAGTTTGGTCCCACTGGACTGAGCCGTGCCACGCTCACGCATCGCGGCCGCACTGGTTAAAGCCATTCTTGCCACAGCCACAAAGGTTTCGACGTTGTTGACCAGAGTGGGTTCGCCCAAATAGCCCTGTGTCACCGGAAATGGCGGACGAATCCGTGGCTTGCCGGGCTTGCCTTCCAACGATTCGATCAACGCCGATTCTTCGCCACAGATGTAAGCCCCTGCACCCAAATGTATCTGCACATCGAAGTCGAGTTGGCCGTCAAAAGCCTTGGCACCAAGAAGGCCATGCGCACGGCGCTCGGCCAAGCATTGCTCCAATCTCGGCAGCAGATGACGGTATTCGGCGCGCAGGTAAATCAGGCCATGTCTAGCGCCAATGACGATGGCCGCAATCTGCATGCCATCAATGAGGGCATCAAAGTGTTCGCTGAGCAAGACCCGGTCTTTGAAAGTACCGGGTTCACCTTCGTCGGCATTGCACACCACATGGCGCACCGAGCCGGGTGCTTCTTGGCAAGCCTGCCATTTCGCACCTGTCGAAAAACCTGCCCCACCTCTGCCCCTCAAGCCTGATGCCTTGAGTTCGTCGAGCATGGCTTTCGCACCGCGCTCCAAGGCGGCCTTGACCGCGTTGCCCGCTGGCATGGGGTCTTGCAACAACCAGTCGCGGCGATGAACCGGGTTGCTCACCTCGAACCATTCGCTGGGCCATTGGTCCAAAGGTATTTGTTGGCGAATGAGTTCCACCATGGCATCGATGCGCTCATGGCTCAAACGCCCCATTGGGCGGCCATTGACCAACAAGGCCGGGCCCTGGTCGCACAAACCTGTGCACGATGTGGTGTCCACACTGACCAGACCGTCTTCAGACACATGGCCGCGCTCCAGCCACAAGGCCTTGCACAGTCGATCCATCAGGGCAGGAGCGCCCAACATGCGGTCGGTGATGTTGTCCGAAAACAGAATCCGGTAACGGCCTACAGGGCGGGTGTAGAAAAAACTGTAAAAACTGGCCGTGGCCTGAACCCTGGCCAGAGGCAAATGCAAGGCGCCGGCGACTGTTTGCAAAGCTTCAGGACTGAGCCAGCCCTGATCGTCTTGCACATCGTGAAGGATTTGAACCAGTGCCGTGGGCCGCCAGTGGTGGCGCTTTAGGGACTGAAGAAGGGATGGGTTCAACACTGCAAGACCTCTTGAGCCTATCCTAACCTCTGCCCTGACAACCAGCTTTCAAGGATGGCGTGCGATGAAATCGAGCATGGCCTTGAAAAACTGCGCCCTCGCCTCATCGGTAGCCCCCAAAGATGCGCCCAAGGTTTGTCCGTTCGTCCATGTGGCCTGACGTCGGATCAGCGGACCAAAGTAAGCGTTGTGCGCCATGTCATCGAAATAGGCGATCTCGACCTGCCCGCCTCGCTTTTGAACGGCCTCTGCCCACTGCAAAGCATTGGGAATGCGTTGGCCGGGCGTATTGAGGTTGCAGTATTGCGCGGAGCCCTTGGGCGCTTTGGGATAAGGCGTATTGAGTCGGCAGTCGTCGCTCAGCGTCCAGCGATTGCCTTTGGGGTCGGCATTGCCATAGTCGTCTTGCTTGCCAAAGGCCAGCATCACGGGCACTCGAATCTCATCAGGCAAGCCCAGACCAATCGGTGTCACGCCTTCAGAGATCACGCCCTTGACGTGAGCGGGGTCCACCACTGCAGCGAGATTGGCCACCACGGCAGCCCCGTTGGAAATGCCAAAAAGGTAGATGCGCGAGGTGTCAATGTCATCGCGCTGAGTGGCCCATTGATAGGCCGCCCAAGCGGTGGAATAAATCATGCGTTGGCGAGCTTCGTTAGTGACCGATCTTGCCCAAAACAAAGAGTCACGCCCAGTGATGCCTTGCATGGCATAGGCATCGAACACCAAGGTGGCAAAGCCTTGTTGAAAAAACGCTTCGTCAGAACGCAACACATCTCGAATGCCGCCACCGCCGTGGACGCTGATCATCAATGCGGGCTTGTTCACCCCGGCGGGAAGGCGAAACTTGACCTTGGCCTCACAAGGATCGAATCCCCCCATGCGGCCCGACACTGTGTAGAAATTGGGTCGAAGAGCGACCAAGTCCATGCCCCCTCTTTGCTCGGGCAAACAAGTGACTGCCGATTGGGCCACGGCCGCCGTAGACAGCAGGGCCATCCCCAGATGGCAGGCTGCGCCGCGAACAATAGAAAACCATGCATGAACACTCATGTACAACCCCTCGGAACATGACTCACTCAGTGCTGCAATTGTGCCCAAGCTTTTTCCAGGCGCTTGATGCTGACCGGTTGTGGCGTTCTCAGCTCTTGGGCAAAGAGGCTGACCCTCAACTCTTCGAGCAGCCAGCGAAATTCATTCAGTCGCGCATCTTGAACGCCTTTGCGTTCGGCCACCAGACGCCAGAATTTTTGCTCCAGCGGCTTTAACTCTGCCAAGCGCTGTGCATCACGGACCGGATCGGCACGGAGCTTGTCCAACCGCAGGGTGATGGCCTTGAGGTAGCGCGGCATGTGCTGGAACTGGCTCCACGGTGTTTGCTCGACAAACGACTTGCCCATGAGCCGCTGAAGTTGCTGGGCCACGTCTGCGCAAGTGTCCGGAGCCTGTCGCGTGTCTTTGAGCTTTCGGGCCGCCTGCGCCCATTCGTTGAGGACGATCCCACATGCGCGAGCAATCTCGTTGGCAATCAAGGTCAGTCGACCTCGACCCTCTTCGATGCGACGCTGAAAACTCGTGGCATCCTGAGGCAAAGGATCTTGTAAAAAAGCCCTGTCCAAAGCGAGATTGAGGATTTGCTGCTTGAGCTCTTGCTCGGTGCCCAAACCCATGTAGGCCACCGCCATCTTTTGCCAATCGGGCAAGTTTTTATCGAGGTACTTCAATGCATCGCGAATCTGCAACGCCACCAAACGGCGCAAACCTTGACGGTGCCGGGCCATGGCCAGCTCTGGCTCATCAAACACCTCAATCGTCACGGCATCCTGGCCATCGACCAAAGCTGGGAAACCCACCAGCGACTGCCCGCCCTTTTGAATCTCCATCAACTCCGGCAACTCGCCAAACCCCCAAACCGTGAACCGCTCCCCTGCTTTGAAATTGGGGTCAGGTTCGGTTTTTTTGGCAATTTCAGATTTGGGCAATAAATTGGAATCTGACCCCATTTTTTTCAGCTGGGCCAGGGCTTGGAAGGCGGAGCGGGCTTGGCCGCCGAGTTCGGATTTGAGAGCGGCGAGGTGGCGACCCATGCCGAGTTGGCGTCCGTGTTCGTCAACCACGCAAAGGTTCATGAAGAGGTGCGTCGCCAGCATGTCAAGCTTGAAGTCGTTGCGCTTGATGTCGAGTTCTGTGCGTTGTTTGACCCGCTCCAGCAACGCATTCATGAGGCTGCCGTTGCCAAAGGTCTCAGGTTCACTCAGGCTTTGAGCGATCTGGGACGAAGTTTCGGGCAAAGGCACCAGCCTGGCGCGTGGCTTTTGCGGAAGGCTTTTGAGTAAGGCCTGAACCTTCTGAGCCAACATGCCGGGAACCAACCATTCCAGCCTGTCCTCATTCACCTGATTGAGCACGAAAAGCGGCACGGTGACGGTCACGCCATCTCGGGCTTCGCCGGGCTCGTGCAGGTATTCGGTTTTGCAGTCCACGCCACCGAGCTTGATCGTGTGCGGGAAAGCCTCGGTGGTGATGCCCGCCGCCGTGTGGCGCATGAGCTCATCGCGACTGAGGTGCAAACGGCGCGGATTGGCTTTGCCCTCGGTTTTCCACCATGCATCCAGGGTGCGCACATTGCACACCTCGTCGGGGAGTTGTTGATCGTAAAAAGCAAAGATCAGCGACTCGTCGACCAACACGTCTTGTCGGCGCGATTTGTGTTCAAGTTGCTCGACTTGCTCAACCAGCTTGAGGTTGTCGCGCAAAAATCCCCAACGGCTCAGCGCATCGGCATCGACTTCGCCAGCCACAAGCGCATCGCGGATGAAGATCTCGCGCGCGGCACGCGGGTCAGCCTTGGCGTAGCTGGTTCTGCGCCCGCTGTAGACCACCAAACCATAGAGCGTGGCCCGCTCAAGGGCGACCACATCGCCGCTGCGCTTTTCCCAATGCGGGTCCAGCAATTGACGGCGCAGCACATGCTCGGCCACGCGCTCCAGCCATTGGGGCTCAATGTGGGCGATGCCTCGACCAAATAGCCGCGTGGTCTCAACCAACTCTGCGCACACCACCCACTTGCCCGGTTTTTTTCGCAATTGCGCGCCGGGATGCGGAAAAAATTTGATGCCCCGAGCACCCAAATACTGGCCAGATGGCCCTGTGCCCTGAGCAGGCTCGTCGAGTTTGCAACCGACATTGCCCAACATGCCAGCCAGCAATGCAGTGTGTAGTTGCTCGTAAGTCGCGGGCCTGGTGTTGATGGGCCAGCGGTGTTCAGCAACCACCGTGTGCAATTGCGTGTGCACATCTCGCCACTCTCGAACACGCCTCACATGGATGAAGTTTTGTCGCAACAACTGTTCGTACTGCCGATTGCTCAGCTTGTGGGTGGCGTGGGCTTGATTCGCGTTCGGTTTGCCGCTCGCCTTTGCTTTCGCAGCCGAAATGTCATCTGACCCCAATTTCGGGGTGGATTTTGGGCCGCCACGGGCGTCGTCCAGCCATTGCCAGAGCCTGAGCAAGCCACTGAACTCGCTTTTGTCGTCTTTGAATTTGGCGTGAGACTGGTCAGCCTGAGTTTGGGCTTCGGCTGGGCGGTCGCGCACGTCTTGCACCGACAGGGCCGAGGCGATGATGAGGGCTTCGTTCAGGGCCTGCTGATCGCGTGCGGCCAACAGCATTCGGCCCACACGCGGGTCCAATGGCAATCGGGAAAGTTCTTTGCCCAAGTCGGTCAAATTCAGGTCTTCGGTGAGCGCGCCGAGTTCAACCAAGAGTTGCTCACCGTCGGCAATGGCTTTACCCCGAGGCGGCTCCAGAAAATCGAAATCGGCCACACGGCCCAGACCCAAGGCGTGCATGCGCAAGATCACGCCCGCCAGCGAGCTGCGCAAGATC
>JBEAMY010000082.1:0-4573 GCA_041165725.1 Pseudomonadota bacterium | reverse complement strand
GCTGCGAACCATGGTCAAGGGGTTGACCGGTGTTTCATTGAGGCGGAATTCGAAATGCAGGTGCGGGCCTGTGGCCCAACCCGTCATGCCCACGAGGCCCACGATTTCGCCCTGAGAAATGTTTTGGCCCTTGCGAACCTGAATCTTGCTGAGGTGGGCATAAAGCGTGGAATGCCCACCTTGGCGATGGCGCACCGTCACCACATTGCCGTAGCCGTTCATCACGCCCGCAAAAGTGACCACGCCATCTCCAATGACCCGAACTGGCGTGCCAATGGGAGCGCCGAAATCGGTGCCGCTGTGCTGTTTCCACTGCATTTGGATGGGGTGAAAACGCATGCCAAATCCGCTGGTCACCCGTGTGAAGGCCAGGGGAGAACCCAGGTAGGCGCGTTTAAGGCTTTCGCCCTGCAGGTTGTAGTAGCTGCCCTTGGAGGAGCTTGGATCTTCAAACCAGATGGCAGTGTGCGACTTGCCCTTGTTGACGAATTCGGCGGAAATCACTTTGCCGCTTCGGACGGGTTCACCATCGGCTTGCAGGCTCTCGTAAATGACGGTGAAGTGATCGCCTTTTCGCAGGTCGCGGTAAAAATCAATTTCGCCTGAGAAAACATCGGCCAGCTGAGAAGCCACCGCATCAGGGATGCGCGCTTCGTCTGTGGCGGCAAAAAGCGAGGACTGAATGCGGGCACTGGCCATGCGCACAGAGACTTCAAGCGGTGCCGAATCGCGTTGCTTTTTGAAGCCATCGGCGTCGCGCGTCAGAACCAGGCGTTCAAAGCGTTCGCTGTCGCTGGATTCCATCCACTTGAGGCTCAGGCGCGAAAGGCGCTGGTCGGCCAGCAATTCGGCGTTGACCCAACGGCCCGAGCGGCCCAACAAGGCTTTGCTGATGGCGGGATCTTTGAGGATGAACTGGCGGGCTTCTTCGTCCGCCACGCCAAGACGGTCGAGCAAGGCGTTGAGCGAATCACCGCTGCGGGTGACTTCAGAGCGGTGTAGGCGAAGCGATTCGATGAGTTGGTCGGAGGCGACCTGAAGTTGGGGTTGAACGGTTTCTTGGACGAGGCGAGAAGGCACATTGGCCGGATCAGGCGCATAGGTTGAGACGGCGTAAGAGAAACCGGTTCCAACGATCGTCAATACCGACACACCGGCAAGAAGGGTGGATCGGTGCTTGGCGTAAAGCGAGCGCAATGTTTGCTCGATCTGATGCATTTCGGCTGACACGCAAGTCTCTCCTGGTGGTCGTTGGTTTTGGGGAAAACCGACGCGGGGGCTAGATAGAATCCCCTCTTCGCGCCAAAGGAGCGGTGAGTATACCCGTTAACTTTGGCATGACAATCCCTGAAATTCCAATATGAATCAAGCACCTGAAGCGAATTCTTCGATGAGCGATGAGGTCCGGCATGCCCTGGCCGTGAGCCTAAGGGGTTGTGACGAGTTGCTGCCCCAAGACGACTGGATCAAAAAACTCCAGCGCAGCCAATCCACGGGCAAGCCACTTCGCATCAAGCTGGGCCTGGACCCGACAGCGCCGGACATCCATTTGGGGCACACCGTGGTGCTCAACAAAATGCGCCAGCTGCAAAACCTGGGTCATCAGGTCATCTTTTTGATTGGTGACTTCACCAGCCTGATTGGCGACCCCTCGGGCCGCAACACCACCCGCCCGCCGCTGACCAAAGAGCAGATTGCGGCCAATGCACAAACCTACTACCAACAAGCCAGTCTGGTGTTGGACCCCCAGCGCACCGAGATCCGCTACAACTCGGAGTGGAGTGACCCGCTGGGCGCTCGAGGCATGATCCAACTCGCGGCCCGGTACACCGTGGCACGGATGATGGAGCGAGACGATTTCAAAAAGCGCTTTCATTCAGGTCAGTCGATCAGCGTGCATGAATTTCTGTATCCGCTCATGCAGGGTTACGACAGCGTGGCCCTCAAGTCCGACCTGGAACTGGGCGGGACCGATCAGAAATTCAATCTGCTGGTGGGGCGTCATTTGCAGCAGGAGTATGGCGAGGAGCCTCAGTGCATCTTGACCATGCCTTTGCTTGAAGGCCTGGACGGCGTGGACAAGATGTCCAAGTCCAAGAACAACTATGTGGGCATCACTGAAGACGCCAACACCATGTTTGCCAAGGTGCTGTCGATCTCTGACGACCTCATGTGGCGCTGGTACACCTTGCTGTCTTTCAAGTCGCTTGAGGACATCGCCAAGCTGGAGCAAGAGGTCAAGGCTGGCCGCAACCCCAAGGAAGTCAAGGTCATGCTCGCCAAAGAAATCACCGCTCGCTTTCACAGTGCAGCCCAAGCCGATGCCGCCGAGCAAGACTTCATCAACCGCAGCAAGGGCGGTGTTCCCGACGAGATCCCCGAAGTCCACCTGTCGGGTGCGCCCATGGGCATTGCTCAACTGGTCAAGCAGGCCAATCTTGCGCCTTCAACCAGCGAGGCCAATCGCCTGATTGAAGGCGGGGGCGTTCGCGTGGATGGTCAAACGATTTCTGACAAAGGACTCAAGCTTGAAGCTGGAAGCCATGTGGTTCAGGTCGGCAAGCGCAAGTTTGCCCGCGTGCTGTTGAGCTGAACAGAGATCTTGGCATGACTGCATCCCGCAACGCTTCATCCTGGTTGAGCCCCAAAGCCCTGATGGCGGTTTCGGTGCTCGTGGCCTTGGTGACGATTGCCCTCAAAACCCTGGCCTGGTGGCTCACCGATTCAGTGGGTTTGCTCTCAGATGCGATGGAGTCGGTGGTCAATCTGGCCAGCGCCGTGTTTGGGTTGGCCATGGTGAGCTGGGCAGAGCAACCTGCGGATGAAGAGCACCCGTATGGTCACCACAAGGCCGAATACTTCTCATCGGGGTTCGAAGGCATCCTCATTGTTGCGGCGGCCTTGGGCATCATCTGGACAGCAGCCTTGCGCTGGCTCAATCCGGTGCCTCTCGACCACGTGGGCTGGGGCTTGGCGCTCAGCGTCCTCAGTTCGGCCTTCAATGGCTGGCTGGCCTGGGTGATGTTCAAGTCCGCGAGAGAGCACCAGTCCATCGCGCTGGAAGCCGATGGGCGCCACCTGATGACCGATGTGTGGACTTCGACGGGTGTGGTCGTGGGCATTGGCACGGTGAGTCTCACGGGCTGGCATTGGCTGGATCCCTTGGTGGCCATCCTGGTGGCACTCAACATCTTGCGCGAAGGTGCTCATCTGATATGGCGTTCCTCGCACGCGCTGATGGATGAGGCGGTTGACCCTCAGGTCTTGGCGCGCATTGAATCGGTGCTGGAGGGGTTTTCCCATTCCAGGGGCGATCACGTCATCGTGCGCTTTGATCACATCCACACCCGCAAAGCGGGACAACGCATGTTTGTCGACCTGCACATGCACATGCCAGCAAGTTGGACCTTGGGGCGTGCGGCCGCGGTCCGTGCCAGCGTCGAGCAAGCCCTGATGAGTGAGATTCAGGGCTTGCGCGCAAGCATTCAGCTCTTACCCAGCGATGTCGAGGCCCACTTCGACGACCCGGTTGACCTGAAGTGAGACCCTGATTTGCCTTTGTACGCGATCACACGGGCAGAACACGTCAACGGCATTACCCCTCAATAGGGATTGGCAATGCCCAATCGGGCCAGGATCGCCACCTCATGCGCTTCCATGGCTTGTGCCTGGGCTTCAGAGTTTTCATGGTCCCAGCCTTGCGCGTGCAAAGCACCGTGAACCAATAAGTGGGCGTAGTGGTCCTTGAGCGACTTGCTTTGCGACTTGGCCTCGCGCTCGACCACAGGCGCACACAAGACCAGATCGGCCATCACCACTGGCTCTGATTCGTAATCAAAGGTCAGCACATTGGTGGCGTAGTCCTTGTGCCGAAATGTCCGATTGAGATCTTGCCCCTCTTTCGCATCAACGATGCGCACGCTCAACTCGGCGGGTTTGGCCAAAGCATGGCGCAAAACCCGCTGCACCCAATATCGAGGCAAGGCCTGGCGATGCGGATCAACGCCATCAAAGCGGGCAAACTGAAGCGACAGGTTCAACGTGGGCAAACTCATGAACCGGCCCCCGCTTTGCGTTGCGCGTCATAGGCATCGATGATGCGAGCCACCAAAGGATGACGAACCACATCGCCGCTGTGGAAATGCGTGATGGCGATGCCTTTGACCCGCCTGAGCACCCGATCGGCATCGACCAGACCACTGAGTTGTCCGCGCGGCAAATCGACCTGACTCACATCGCCGGTGATCACGGCCTTGGCACCAAAGCCCAAGCGTGTGAGGAACATCTTCATTTGCTCGGGCGTGGTGTTTTGCGCCTCGTCCAGGATCACGAACGCATGGTTGAGCGTGCGCCCCCGCATGAAAGCCAGTGGCGCGATTTCCAAGGCGTTGCGCTCAAACGCCTTTTGCACTTTCTCGTAGCCCATGAGGTCGTAGAGCGCGTCGTACAAAGGCCTCAGGTAAGGGTCGACTTTCTGGCCCAAATCGCCAGGCAAAAAGCCCAACTTCTCGCCCGCTTCAACCGCAGGGCGGGTGAGCACAATGCGTTGAACGGCATTGCGCTCCAGTGCGCT
>JBEAMY010000081.1:0-4153 GCA_041165725.1 Pseudomonadota bacterium | reverse complement strand
AAAGGCGTGGCCTTCAGAAAACTTGTCTTCGTTGAAAGCAGAAATGGGAACGGAGACGTGCTGCTCCTTGCCACGGGTATCTGTGAAGCGGAAATCAACAAACTTGATTTCGTTGTCCTTGACGAGTTTCATCACGTCAGCGACGGTCTTGGCCATCTGAACTCTCCTAGAGAAGAAAAAAAAGTTACGAATGTGTGGATTCCATGGAGCAGAAACTGTGCCAAATGCTCAAGCCAAGTCCGCTTGCAACCCATCGGACATTGTGCCTTGATCCTTCTGGGTTTTTCAGCAATGCGCCCAATCCCAGCCCACAGTCACCAGCGGGTTGAGATCACCTGAGCAGGTTGATTTTGCACCAAATTGGTGAATATGGCATTAACGCACCAATTCTGGGCCTAATTCTGCACCGAATTCGATCAGTCCATTTTTCAGGGTGTCGTAGGCCGCTTCCACATGGTCAGGGTGACCTTTGACGCCGAGTTCAATGTGACGACCATGAACCGGATGATCCACGCTGGGTAGGCTGAAGACTTTGACGCTGGGGTGGTCAGACTCGCAGCGCACCATGAGGGGCGTGAGGCTGGCCTCCATCGCGCCATAGACCACGACCGAACGTTCTTGCCAGCTGCCATGCTGGAACAGATGTGGGTAATGGTGATCCAACACCCAGGCCATCATGGGCCAAGCCATGACCGGGAAGCCGGGCACGAAGTGAACCAAGCCCTGATCGCCTTTGACGCTGAAACCAGGAATCTTGTTGTACGGGTTGGGGATGATGGACGCGCCTTGCGGAAACACGCCCATGTTGAGGCGATGCACGTTGTCGGGGTGATCGGGCTCATAGGTTTTGCCTTGTTCACGCGCGACATCGCGCATGCGTTCGCGAATGAGCGATTCGGCCTCGGGGTGAAGGGCCAGCGGTACATTCAGCGCTCGAGCCGCACACTGCCGGGTGTGGTCGTCGGGCGTGGCGCCAATGCCTCCGGTTGAAAAGGTGATGCCAGGTCTCTGAAAAGCCCTCTTGAGGGCATCGGTGATGCGGTCTGGAGAATCTCCAACATATTCCGCTGTGCTCAACGAAAGCCCACGCTCTTGAAGCAATTCAATGCAGCGACCAAGGTGTTTGTCTTGGCGTTTGCCAGACAAGATTTCATCGCCCACGATGATGAGGTGGAAGTGGGCAGCTTGGGATTCGGAATGACTCATGGCAATTGAGGGGGCAAGTTCACGGAGGGTTGAGAAACAGTGCGGGCTCTGAGGGCCTCTAAGGCCTGCAAGCCATGGTGGGCAAACCACAAGGTGGTCAAAACGAACACCCAGGTGTAAGCCCACATGGCCAGCGGAGCCAACACAACAAACAAGGCAGCAAACCAAAGCATAGAAGACCACAGCAGGCTGGGCAGCGCACCCAATAGGCCACTGACCACGCCCATGGTCAACCATTGCCAGCGATGGGTCTGCAAGAGGACTTTGCACTCCTCTTGCGAGGCCCATTCAGAAAGCACGTCGAGCACCATGACACGGTGAGTCAGCCAACCCAAGATCAAGGCAGGGCACAACAAACCTAGAGGTGGGATCAGACACAGGGGCAGGCTAAGGATCAACATCACGCCTGCAAGCGCAGTCAGCCCCAGGTTGGCCAGGGCCAAGCGCCACCAAGTCCAATCTGACTGTCGGCCAAGTTGATCAAAGCGCCTGCTCGCCACCCAGCGCACCAAGGGGCCTGCAGCGAGCAAGGACACCATGAGCAGAGACGCCACGATGAGCAGTGGTGTGATGAGGCCAATTACCACCACCGGGGCCATGACTTCGCTGAGCAAGTGACGACCACTTTCGGGAATCCATGTGACCCAAGTTTCGCTGCCCGGCAATGCCGACCATGCCTGACGGATCAGGGCCTGGGCAGGCTCCCAGAAGAAATGACCCATGACCCAAACGAGAACGGTGAGGATGACCATGGGCAACAAAGCCAAACCCAGCGCTCGGGGCATGAGGCTGTAGCCCAAGGCACGCAAAAAATTACTGCCCATTCGAATCATTCGGACTCCCGATGTTTGGCGAGGGCTTGGAGCGTCTCCCGATTCCATTCAATGTGCTCAAGCACCCACAGACCAGCCAAGAACAGCAATGAGGTCACTCCGATGGCCCAACGTTGCTGCCCCGCGCTCACCCAAGTCACTGCGCCATAAAGTAGTGGTCCCAAGATGGCGGCCATTCGCACCGCCACAGACCAGAGGGCAAACATCTGCGCCGTGCGCTCAGGTGGAGTGAGGCAACCCACCATGGCTCGCCCAATCGATTGGCTCGCACCCATGCAAAGGCCAGCAAAGGCAGCGGCAAGCCAGAACCATGACACATTGGGACTGAAAGCTGCCAAGAAGCATGCGGTCACCCAACCCCATAAGGTCCACCTCAGTGTGCGCACATGCCCAAGATGATCTTGAACCCAGCCCAAACCCCAAGCGCCGATCAAGGCAGCAATATTGAGCAAGAAAATCAGCATCATGGTGTCTTGCTTGCTCATGCCCATTTCACCTTCTGCGTAGATGGCCGCCACGGTGATGGCCACCGCAACACCGGCTTGATAACAGACTATGCATTGCAACAAACGCCATAGCGTGGGACGGGCTTTGGCCCAATGGGTCGCATCGCGCAGTTGTAGCCAACTGCGCGTCCAGGTGGTCAAGGTACTGACCTCAGGTTGAGGCTGAGCCCGCTCAGGCAATCGCCAAAAGGTGTAACTTCCAGCCAGCAAAAAAACAATGGCCGTGATCCACATCGTTGGCGGAACCACTTCTGTGGCAGATCCGCCCTGCCCCATGCCTCGGATCACCCAATAAAGGCACAAGGCCAAAGTGAACATCCCACCCACATAACCCCAAGCCCAACCCCAACCACTGACTTTGCCCATGAATTCGGGCTTGGCCAACTCTGGCAAAAAAGCTGCAATCAAGGCTTCGCCCATGCTGTAGGCCACGTTAGACACCACCAGCCAAAACACCGCCCAGCCTACATCGCCGGGGCCAGCCCAGCCCAACGCAAAGGTGCCCATGACACACACCAGAGTGCTCAGCCACAAGGCTTTTTTCTTGCCGGCATGGCGATCGCACCAGGCCCCCACGATGGGCATGAGCAACATGACGATGAGGTAGGAAAGACTCAGGCTTGCAGTCCACATGAGCGTGGCCCATGAGGCTTTTTCCGCCACCACCCCAACAAAGTAAGTGGCAAAAACCGCAGTGAGCACCACTGTGGTGTAGCCCGAGTTGGCAAAGTCGTACATGGCCCACGCAAACACCTCTTGAGGCTTGACTCCTGATTGGAGGGCAGATGTTTTCATGGATGAGCAGTTGGTTTGCGAAAAGGTGATTGTGCGGGAAATCGCCCATCCCATGCACAGCAAAACACCAGACTCAATCGACCTCTGCGCGATGCCTGGGCAGGACATGAAAAACCCAGGCCGCACTCAGGCTGAGCGCCACGGTCAAACCCATGGCTCCCAGCCCCCATCGGCTCAGACAAAGGTCAAATAACCAGGGTGCTGCAGCCTGAGCCATTCGGGCGGGAACCATGATCCAGCCTTGCCGATGACCATAGGCCTGGGGTCCCATGAGCACCAGGGGCAATGTGCCCTTGGCAATGGTGAGCACCCCGTTGCCTGCACCATGCAAGACCGCAAACACTGCGGCGAAAGGCACACCCAAGGTCACCATCAAGACCACCCCTAAAGGGTGTGCCAATGCGGCAAGCCTGGCGCTGATCAAAGGGTGCGCTTTGCGGATGAAACCAAACTCAAGCAGGCGGGCCACAACCTGAGCGGGTCCAATCAAAGCACCCATGGCAACCGCTGTGGCCAAGCCCAAGCCTGCCAATTGCAAGACACGGGGAAAATGCGCCGCCATGGCAGTGCTGACAAACCAGGCCACGCCAAATGAATAGGCCAGTCCCCACCAGATTCGCCAATCTATGGGTTTTTCTTCTGCGACTTGTGCAGGGTTTGAGTCTTCGAGGTTTGATTGGGGCAATTGCGGTGCAGAGCGCGCACGAGACAGCATCGCATTGAGGGGCAAGGCCACAAACAGGTGCAAGAACAGCCAACCCCAGCATGCGCCACGCCAGCCCCACTCATGGTTCATCCATGCGGTGAGGGGCC
>JBEAMY010000080.1:0-4189 GCA_041165725.1 Pseudomonadota bacterium | reverse complement strand
AGAAAAGCGCTGGATCGATCAGACCCTGGCGATTTTGCGCAAGCACGCCCCGGTGCGCGGCTGGTTGTCGCCGGCCAAGTCCGAGTCTTTCAAAACCCCCGACTTGCTGGCCGAGGCGGGGCTTGACTATGTGTGCGACTGGGTCAACGACGACATGCCTTATGCGATGCGAACCGATGCGGGCCCTTTGACGGCGATGCCCCATCCCATCGACATCGACGACTACACCATTTTGGTCAATAACCACCACACCGAAGACGACTTCCGCGATCAGCTCATCGACCATTTCGACGTGCTGTATCGCGAGGCCAGCCCGGAAAACGGGCGCATCATGGCGATTTCTTTGCACCCTTGGGTGATTGGTCAACCCTATCGCATGGGCGCACTTGAAGAGGCTTTGGCCCACATCATGAAGCACGACGGCGTGTGGGCAGCGACGGGCTCTCAGATCATGGACGCCTGGCGCGCCCAACAATCCTGAGCCATGAAGCACTCAGGTCTTGGCGCGGACTTCGGCCAGGTCGTTCCAAACGTCCTGACGCTGAATCCGCCCCTGGGCCACTTCAAAGCGATCGATGAAACGAATGCCGCTGAAGCTCGATCCATCCAGCCACACACCCTCGAGTGTGCCGCTGCAATAGACGACGGTGTGTTCTTCGCCCCAGCATTCATCAAATCGCTCGTATTGCTTGCCAATCTTGCTGTAGCGGGTCTTGGCCCATTCCAGCAGTTGGGCAAATTCGTGCATGGGCGCTGCACCTGGAAACGTCATCACAAAACCTGGTGCCAGCATTTGGCGCGCGGCATCAAGGTCGCGCACTTGCATGCGTTCGAGAAAGTGCTTAACCAAGGCGCTGGCGTCGGGCAATTCAGCCCCGCCAGTGGTGAAGCGTTTGCCATCGCGCTGGTAGGTTGCGGCTTCGTTGACAAATACAGTGGTGCCTGCCGACGAAGCGGCTATCACCGAGCGAACGGTTCTCGCGGTGCGCTCGACGAGGCGTTCTCTGGCCTGGTCGCTGTAACCGGGCAACAGGGTGATCGATACAACTGGCATGAACAAACTCCTTTGCAACACACAATGCATTCCATTGTGCGGCAGAGAAAAATCCTTGCAAGCTCAGGTGTCACCGGGGTGCAGTTCAAGGGGGAGAGCCATGCAGGCCATTCAAGCGATTGAGTCAATGCAAGCGATTCGGGGCGACGAACGCATTGACTACTCGGCATTGCCCGACCGCAAGCCACTCAAGTGGCCGGGCGGTGCGCGCGTGGCGGTTTGGATTGCGCCCAACATTGAGCATTACGAATACCTGCCCCAACACATTCGGGTGCGCGACCCTTGGCCTCGCATGCCGCATCCCGACATCCTGGGTTATGGCTTGCGTGATTACGGCAACCGTGTGGGCGTGTGGCGACTGATGTCGCTGTTTGATCGACTGGGCTTGCCTGTGACGGTGTCATTGTCCATGTCGGTGCTGGACATGTACCCCGATTTGGCCGAAGCCATGATCCGCAGAGATTGGGAATTCATGTCGCATGGCCTCTACAACACCCGCTACCACTGGAACTTGGATGAGGCACAAGAGCGCGCAGCCATTGACGAGTGCCAAGAGATACATGTTCGGCACACCGGCAAGCGGCTCAAGGGCTGGTTTTCGCCGGCGGCGTCCAACACACTGCACACGCCCGATCTCATCGCTGAAAGTGGCATCGCATATTTGTGCGACCTCTATCACGACGACCAACCCACGCCTGTGCGTGTTCGACAAGGTCAGCTGGTTTCCTTGCCGTATTCGATGGAAATCAACGACAGCATTGCGTGGCGCAGAGGTCAAGAGGCAGGGGCTTTTGCCGACAAGATCCGTGATGAATTCGAGGTGCTTTATGCCGAGGGCGAAACGCATGGGCGGGTGATGAACATTGCGGTTCACCCCTTCATCATGGGCCAACCCCATCGCATAGCGGCATTGGAAAAGGTCTTGGCCGAATTGGCCAAGAGGCCTGGCGTGTGGTTCGCCAAAGGTTCAGAAATCGTCGAGTGGTATGCCCAACAACATCAAGAGGAGCAGGCATGAGTGCAAGTCAGGATTACATCCGGGACTACATGAGCGAACCGGAAATCGATGCCAGAAGCTCAGCCTTGGTCATCATCGACATGCAATACGCCACGGGATCGCGCCAGGGTGCCTTGTCGCGCACGCTGCAAGCCAAGGGCTCCAATGTGGGCGACTATCGCTTTGCCCGCATTGAAAGCACAGTCTTGCCCAACATCGTGGCCTTGCGTTCGCACTTTCATCGCCTGCAGCGTCCTGTTTTGCACGTGACCTTGGGCTCGGCCCTGCCCGATGCCAGCGATGCGCCACGCCACATGAGAAAGTTGCTGGCCAGTTGCCACAACCATGTGGGCAGTCGCGAGCATGAGATCCTGGATGAACTCAAACCCGTTGCAGGCGAGCATGTGCTGCGCAAGACGACGGTGGGTGCATTTGCATCGACCGCCATCGACAGCCTGTTGCGCGGTCTGGGTGTGGAACAGCTCTACATGGTGGGCGTGTCGACCAACATGTGTGTGGAGACCACAGCCCGTGAGGCCGCCGATCGAGGCTATCAGGTCACCTTGGTGGAAGACGCTTGTGCGACCACCTTTGAAGAGTTGCACCTCGTGACCTTGCGCAATTTCCAGCGCCTCTTTGGGCGCGTGACCTCAACTCATCAAGCCTGTGCAGAACTCAAGGAGAACGCATGAGCCATCGCGTCTTGGTCATTGTTCCGTTTGCGATGTCGCCCGACAACCTGGCGCTGCGCAAAACACAATTGCAGTCCATTGCACTCTCGCCTGAGATGTCGTTTGAATTTCGCCCGGTCAAGGCAGGGCCTGTGAACTACTCCAGTCACCACGACTTTGTCCTGGCCGATGCCGCTAACTTTGAGGCGGGTTGCCAAGCGCAGGCCGAGGGCTTTTCTGCGGTGTGCATCGACACCATGAGCGACTCGGGCGTGGCCGCATTGCGTTCGGTGCTCGATATACCGGTATTTGGCCCAGGCAAAGTGTCCATGCTCACGGCGCTGATGTTGGGCAACAAGTTTTCTGTGTTGACCATGGCCAAGCGTTGGATGCCGCTTTACCAAAAAGCATTGGACGAATTGGGCATGCACCACAAGTGCGCCTCGGTGCGGTCCATTGAAGTGCCACCCGACAACCAAGCTTTGCTCTCGGGCAAGGAAGAAGAGGTCTTCCCTTTGCTGGAGGCCGCAGCTCGCAAGGCCATTGACGAAGACGGTGCCGATGTGTTGATCCTGGGGTCAACCACCATGCACCAGTCGCACGCTTGGCTGGAAAAGCGATTGCCGGTTCCCATCATCAACCCTGGACCGCTGAGCTACAAGATGGTCGAAGCTGCTTTGGGGCTTGGCCTTTCCCACAGCAGACAGGCATTCCCCAAACCCATGCACCCAAGGCTGGACATGCTGGGCGTCATGCTCGATGCAGCGCAACGGCATGTGGGCGCCTCTTCCTGACCTTTGCGCACATTGGAGATCGGACCATGCCCAAACACCTGACCGAACACCAAGTCAAAGCCTATGACACCGATGGCTTTGTGTGTCCCATTGATGTGCTCAGTGACGAAGAGGCACGCCGGTATCGCCAAGAACTTGAGGATTGGGAAAGGCAGCGTGGTGCGTTGATCGACTTCCCTGAAAAGTCAAAGAGTTATTTGCTCTTCAACTGGGCTGATCAGTTGGTTCATCACCCTGCCATTCTGGATGCTGTTGAAGATGTGATTGGCCCTGACATTTTGGTTTACCACTCCACCTTGTTTGTCAAGGAAGCCCATACCCCTGCGTATGTGCGGTGGCACCAAGACAGCACGTATTTTTACCTTGACCCTCACGAGCACGTGACGGCTTGGGTGGCCTTGTCGCACGCCAGTGTGCAAGCTGGATGCATGCAAGCCTTGCCGGGCTCACATCGCTGGGGTGCGTTTGAGCACGATGACAAACCTGAGCCCATGAACATGATCCGCAGGGGTCAAGGCATCAGTGGTCAGTTCGACGATGCCAAGGGCGTATTCATGCCGGTTCATGCAGGGCAAATGTCCTTGCACCACACCGACCTGGTTCATGCCTCCGCGGGCAACAACACCGACGATAGGCGCTTGGGCTATGCCATCAGTTACATCCCGGCTCACGT
>JBEAMY010000079.1:0-5515 GCA_041165725.1 Pseudomonadota bacterium | reverse complement strand
TGGGGATGCGGGCGTGGATGGCCTTGACGCGGCTGATGGCCAGCACATCGCCGGTGGGTGGGCGGGTGAACTTGTAGGCCCCGTGGCTGGTGCCAATGGCAATCGCGAGGGCATCGAGCTGGGTGGCCTTGACGAACTGGGCGGCTTCCTCTGGGTCGGTGAGCATTTGCGAGTGCTCAAGCTTGCCCGCCGCGCCAATGCCGTCTTCCTCGCCGGCCTCGCCGGTTTCAAGTGAACCCAGGCACCCGAGTTCGCCTTCGACCGTCACGCCCAGCTTGTGGGCCATGGCCACGACCTCGCGGGTGACCTGAACGTTGTAATCAAAGCTGGCCGGTGTTTTGCCGTCTTCCATCAGCGAGCCGTCCATCATCACCGAACCAAAGCCCAGGTCGATCGCACCTTGGCAAACCTTGGGGCTGGTGCCGTGGTCTTGGTGCATGACCAAAGGAATGTGGGGGTAGGCTTCGGTGGCGGCTTGAATCAAGTGCTTGATGAAGGACTCGCCCGCATACTTGCGCGCGCCCGCCGAGGCTTGAAGGATCACCGGCGCGCCCACCTCATCGGCGGCAGCCATCACGGCTTGAACCTGCTCGAGGTTGTTGACGTTGAAAGCAGGAATGCCATAGCCGTTCTCGGCAGCATGGTCGAGCAATTCGCGCATGGAAACAAGTGACATGGAGATCCTTTGGGCCGATTGAAATTTGATTTTATGGCGGGTGAATGGGCGTTGAGCGGCTCAGCCGACCCGGCAAATTTGAAGCATGTTGGTGCCGCCGGGCGTGCCCATGGGCTCGCCACAAGTGATGGCATACACATCGCCCGACTCGACGATGCCCCGCTCTTTGAGGTGGGCCTCGGCTTGCTTGAGCGCCACATCGCGGTCGGCGCTGCTGTCCACCAGCAAAGGGCGCACATTGCGATAAAGCGCCAGCTTGCGCTGGGTCGAGAGCTTGGTGGTGAGCGCGTAAATCGGGATGTGAATCAGATGTCGGCTCATCCACAAGGCCGTCGAGCCGCTTTCGGTCAGGGCCACGATGGCCTTGGCGCCCAAATGGTGCGCCGTGAACAAAGCGCCCATGGCAATGGTTTGGTCAATGCGCGTGAAATGCTTGCCCGTGAAGTCGTTGTCGAGTTGCACCACCTCGGTGGTTTCAGCAGCGGTGCAAATCGCCACCATTTCACGCACCACTTCCAGCGGATATTTGCCCGCCGCCGTCTCGGCGCTGAGCATGACGGCATCGGTGCCGTCAAGCACAGCATTGGCCACGTCAGACACCTCAGCACGGGTGGGCACAGGATTGGTGATCATGCTTTCCATCATCTGCGTGGCGGTGATGACCACCTTGTCCATTTCGCGGGCCAAGCGGATCATGTGCTTTTGCAAGGCAGGCACTGCAGCGTGCCCGACCTCAACGGCCAAGTCGCCACGCGCCACCATGATGCCGTCGCTGGCCTTGAGGATGCCCTCTAAATTGGGGATGGCCTCGGCGCGTTCAATCTTGGCAATCAGGCCGGGCTTGTGATCGTGCTCCGCGCCGGCCACATAGGCCAGTTGACGCGCCATTTCCATGTCGGTGGCGGTTTTGGGAAAGCTCACGGCCAGGTAATCGGCCTTGATGGCCATGCCGGTTTTGATGTCCTCCATGTCTTTGGCGGTCAGGGCCGGTGCAGTGAGACCACCGCCCTTTTTGTTGATGCCCTTGTTGTTGGACAACTCGCCACCGATGAGGACTCGGGTGTGGACTTGATCGCCCTTGACCGCGGTCACGGTGAGCACGATCAAGCCGTCGTTGAGCAGCAAGGTGTCGCCCGTCACCACATCGCGGGGCAAGGCCTTGTAATCAAGACCGACGATGTGCTCGTCACCCAGCTCGGTGCGGTTCGCATCCAGGATGAACTCGGCGCCGTTGTTGAGCATGATCTTGCCCTGAGCAAATTTGCCCACGCGAATCTTGGGGCCTTGCAAGTCCACCATGATGGCCACCTCGCGACCGACTTTTTGCGAGGCCTCTCGGACGATGCGGGCTCGCTCGATGTGGTCTTGTGCGGTGCCGTGACTGAAGTTCAGGCGAACGACATTCACCCCGGACGCAATGAGTTGCTCCAAGATGATGGGCTCGCTTGATGCGGGCCCCAGTGTGGCGACAATTTTGGTCGCGCGAGAACTCATGGGCATGCTCCTGTGTTGTCGAATCGATTCTGCCATGGCCGGAATGCTCCTACTCCGCCACAAAGTGAGCGCCACTCGCTCACCTCGTTTTGGTGAACCTGCACCATTGCCGGCATGAACATGCCAAATCCCCACCCTCATCCTCAAACCCTTCAAGCGGGCTTGGGCAAGTCCTTGCCCCCCAGCTCACTTACTGGCTCACTTACTGGTTCGCTTCCTAACTTGCCCCCTGACCTGCCACCCAGCTTGCAGGCCCTGGCCAAACTGGGCGAGGTGCGCAGCTACAGGCGGCACACCATCTTGATGGAAGACGGCGACACCGCCAGCTCGCTGCTGCTGGTGCTTGAAGGGCATTTGCGCTGGTTTGCCCTGGCCCGAGATGCGCGAGGGCGTGAGCTCACCTTGGCTGTGCTCGGCCCGGGTGAGCTGGCAGGCGACGCTTCGCTGGCGCTGGGGCGGCGATTTGGCAGCGTCATCACGCTCAGCGCCTGCCGATGCTTGGTCTTGAGCAGCGAAACCGTGTCGCGCCAAATCCAGGCCGACCCCCAGCTGGCCCAGCTGTTTTGGCGGCTTTCGGCCGAACGGGCCGAACAAGCCGTACAAACCGCCCGGCATGCCTTGTTCACCGACACCTACACCCGGCTTTGCGCGCTGTTGCGAGGCGACCTGGCCGCCCGAAAAAACCAGCTCGAGCAGCCGCCCCTCACCCATGCGCAAATGGCGCAACACATCGGTTGCAGCCGAGAAATGGTCAGCCGCATCCTCAAAGACCTGGTGACCGGCGGTTACCTGACCCGGCTGCCCAATCGGTGTTACCGGGCTTTGAGGCCCCTGCCGTCACGCTGGTAACAGGGCCTTGATTTGCCGCAAGCCAATGTTGGGCAAGCGAACTAAAATGTTTCCGTTTTGTGAACTTCAAGCATTAAACGTCATGTCAGTCCACCAGAGTCCCGCTTCTCTTTCAGATTCATCCCACCGGATCGATCCCATCGATCCCAAGGACCCCATGCCCCACCGCAAAGTGATTCGCGAGTGGTTGGTGCCGCTTGCAGATCGCTCAACCGTGAAGGCAATTTTTCTTTTGGTCCTCGACTTTGCCATTTGGGGCGCCCTGCTTTGGGGCGCAGTCAGCCTGGAGTCGTTCTGGGCCAAGCTGGCCTGCGGCCTGGGCCTGGGTTTTGTCATCGGCCGCCTGTTCATCATCGGCCACGACGCTTGCCACCAAAGCCTGACCCCTCACCGGGGCTTGAACAAATGGTTGGGGCGCATCGCCTTTTTGACTTCCATCACCCCTTACAGCCTTTGGGATGTGGGCCACAACGTGGTGCACCATGGCTACACCAACCTCAAAGGTTTTGACTTCGTCTGGGCCCCGCTGACCTCAGAAGAATTTGCCAAGCTCAGCCCCATGGGCCGCCTGCTTGACCGCATCTACCGCAGTGGCTGGGCGCCGGGCCTCTATTACATGATCGAGATCTGGTGGAAAAAAATGTTTTTCCCCAGCAAGCATCAAATGCCCACCCGCCGCTCGGCCTTTTTGTGGGACAACGTGTTGGTCAGTGCTTTCGCACTGGTCTGGCTGGGCTTGGTGGTCTGGGGTGCGCAATCCGCTGGCCAGTCCGTCGTCACCGCCCTCTTCACCGGCTTGGTCGTGCCCTTTATGTTCTGGTGCAGCATGATTGGCTTTGTGGTGTACGTGCATCACACCCATGTCAAAGTGTCTTGGCACGATGACCGCAGCGCCTGGGCCAAGGCTCAGCCCTTTGTGTCCACCACGGTCCACCTGACCTTCCCCTTCCGCATTGGCGCATTGATGCACCACATCATGGAGCACACCGCCCACCATGTGGACATGAGCATCCCGCTCTACAAGCTCAAGCAGGCCCAAGCCAAACTCGAAGAACTATTGCCCGGACGCATCATCATTCAGCGCTTTTCTTGGCATTGGTACTTTGCAACCGCCCGCGCTTGCAAGCTGTACGACTTCACCCGCAGCTGCTGGACGGATTACGCAGGAAGGGCCACCAGCAAGCCCGCACCCGAGCCACAGGCCGCCTGAGTTCTTGCTCTGATCACGGTCGCCTCGCGACACCTCACCCCAGCAAAGGCTGGGGTTTTTTTGGTCTGCGCGCGAACTTGCCGCTGAACTTGGGCTGCAGGACCTGGTTTTGCCAATGGCTTTGGGCCTGCGATTGGTTGATCACGCCACCGCCCAAACACACTTCACCGTTGTAGATGACGATGGACTGGCCTGGCGTCACCGCCCATTGCGCTTGATCGAAGTCGGCGTGCAGGACTTGGTCGGTCAAGGTCAATCGGCACGCCGCGTCGGCTTGTCGATACCGGGTCTTGGCGGCCAGCATCGCGCCTGAGGCCGGTGGCTCGCCGCTGACCCAACTCAGGTCTTGGGCTTGCAAAGTCTGAGAAAGCAGGCCGGGGTGGTCATGGCCTTGAACCACCCAAAGTATGTTTCTCGCCATGTCTTTGTGCGCCACAAACCAAGGCTCATGGTCACTGCTGCCGCGCTGTTCGCCCTTGACCTTGACGCCGCCTATGCCCAGGCCTTGGCGCTGACCCAAGGTGTAAAAGCTCAAGCCCATGTGTTCGCCCAAGACCTGACCTTGTGGGCTGCAAATTGGGCCGGGCTCGGATGCGACGTATCGGTTGAGGAACTCACGGAAGGGCCGCTCACCAATGAAACAAATGCCCGTGGAGTCTTTTTTCTGGGCATTGGGCAGCCGCATCTCGGCTGCGATTTGCCGGACCTGTGTTTTTTCCAACTCGCCCACCGGAAACCAGGTCTTGGCCAATTGGGCCTGGTTGAGCCGGTGAAGAAAATAACTTTGGTCCTTGGCCGGGTCTAGGCCTTTGAGCAATTGAACGCCGCTCGGGGTTTGGCGCACTCGCGCATAGTGACCCGTGGCAATGTGGTCTGCACCGAGGTCCATGGCGTGGTCCAAAAAAGCCTTGAACTTGATTTCGGCATTGCACAACACATCGGGGTTGGGGGTGCGGCCGTTTTGGTACTCGTTCAAAAACGCCGCAAAAACGCGGTCTTTGTAGTCGGCAGAAAAGTTCACATGAACCAACTCGATGCCAATCACATCGGCCACGGCGGCGGCATCCACGAAGTCGATGTTGGACGAGCAGTATTCGCTGTCGTCATCGTCTTCCCAGTTTTTCATGAAGACGCCCACCACTTCATGGCCTTGTTGCTTGAGCAAGCAGGCGCTGACCGCGGAGTCGACGCCGCCACTCAAGCCCACCACCACGCGAGAAGGTTTCATGCCTGCGATTATCCCGCCGCGCGCCTTGGCCGCACGACCCGGCTCTAAGGTCCTGGCT
>JBEAMY010000078.1:0-7328 GCA_041165725.1 Pseudomonadota bacterium | reverse complement strand
AACCATCGAGCAGTTCTTCGACCCTGAAAAAAACATGTTTTTGCCCGACCGCTTCATCAAGGGCGAATGCCCCAAGTGCGGCGCCAAAGACCAATACGGCGACAACTGCGAAAGCTGTGGTGCGGTGTATGCGCCCACCGAACTCAACAACCCCTACTCGGCCTTGTCAGGGGCCAAGCCGGTGCTCAAGCAGTCCGACCATTTCTTCTTCAAGCTATCGGACCCTCGCTGCCTGGAATTCCTCAAGCAGTGGACGACTTCTGGCGCGGTGCAAACCGAGGTGCTCAACAAAATCAGCGAGTGGATCGAGCCGGGTGAAGACGGCAAGCCCAAGATGGGCGATTGGGACATCTCGCGCGATGCGCCCTACTTTGGCATCGAGATCCCCGACGCTCCGGGCAAGTACTTTTATGTCTGGCTGGACGCCCCGATTGGCTACCTCGCTGCCTTGAAAAACCATTTCGAAAAAGGCGGTGCCCGCGCGCTGGGCGAGACGCGCAGCTTTGATGCGTTCATGGCCGACGACAGCGTTGAGCAATACCATTTCATTGGCAAAGACATCATCACTTTCCACACGCTGTTTTGGCCGGCCACGCTGCACTTCAGCGGCCGCAAGGTGCCCAATGCGATTTTTGTTCATGGCTTTCTCACCGTGAGCGGAGAAAAGATGAGCAAGAGCCGTGGCACTGGCCTTGATCCGCTCAAATACCTGAACCTGGGCATGAACCCCGAGTGGTTGCGCTACTACATCGCGGCCAAGCTCAACGGCCGCAACGAAGACGTGGACTTCAATCCCGACGACTTCATGGCACGGGTCAATGCCGACTTGGTGGGCAAATACATCAACATCGCCAGCCGAGCTGCGGGTTTCCTGAGCAAGCGCTTTGGAGGCCGCCTGGGCGAGGTGTCTGCTGATGGCGATGCCTTGCTGGAACACCTGCGCGAGGCCTTGCCTCAAGTTGCCGAGATGTACGCGGCGCGCGACTTTGCCCGCACCTTGCGCGAAGTGATGTTGCTGGCCGACCGCGTGAACGAATACGTGGACGCCAACAAGCCGTGGGAACTGGCCAAACAAGATGGCATGGACGCGCGGCTTCACGATGTGTGCACGACCTGCATCGAAGCCTTCCGAATCCTCAGCACCTTGCTCAAACCTGTATTGCCTCAGCTCGCTTTGCAAGTCGAAGCGTTCCTGAAGATTCCGGCGCTGACGTTTGACGCCGCGTCACAGGCTTTGGGAGCGGGTCATCAGATCGGCGAATACAAGCACCTCATGCAGCGCGTGGATGTGAAGATGCTCGATGCTTTGTTTGAAGTCGAGGGGCAGAAATTGGGGTCAGAGCCCGAGTTTCGCTCCGCGAAATCGGGATCTGACCCCAATTCCCCGACCGACCCCAATTCCCCGACCGACCCCACTCTTGCTGGCGCATCGGCGTTGCCGGGTGGGGAGGCTTTGGCGCCGACCATCACCATCGATGACTTTGCCAAGGTGGATTTGCGCATCGCACTGATCGTCAATTGCGAGGCCGTGGAGGGGTCGACCAAGTTGCTCAGGCTGACCTTGGATGTGGGCGAAGGCAAGACCCGCAATGTGTTCAGCGGCATCGCCAGCGCCTATCAGCCTCAAGACCTGGTGGGCAAGCTCACGGTGATGGTGGCCAATCTGGCGCCTCGCAAAATGAAGTTCGGCGTGTCAGAAGGCATGGTGTTGGCCGCCAGCCATGCCGATGAGAAAACCCATCCAGGCATCTTCGTGCTCAACCCCTGGCCAGGGGCCAAGCCGGGCATGCGCATCCGCTGATTCACGCCAAGCACCCCCATGAACGTGACGCGCTTTCAACCCAAATTGTTCGAAGCCCTTCACGGCTACGACCGACAGCGTTTCACGTCCGACCTGGGCGCGGGCCTGACCGTGGCGGCGGTGGCCCTGCCCTTGGCCATGGCTTTTGCCATTGCCTCGGGCGTGCAACCTGCGGTGGGCATTTACACCGCCATCGTGGCGGGCTTTCTGATTTCTTTGCTGGGTGGCAGCCGGGTGCAAATTGGCGGGCCAGCCGGTGCTTTCATCGTTGTGGTGTACGGCATCGTCAGCCAATATGGATTGCTCAACCTCTTGCTGGCGACCGCGATTTCTGGGCTGGTGCTGTTTGCCATGGGCTGGTTCCGACTGGGCACGCTGATCCGCTTCATTCCGGTGGCTGTGGTGGTGGGCTTCACCAACGGCATTGCCGTGCTGATCGCGGTGTCTCAAATCAAGGAATTGCTGGGTTTGTCGGTGGCCATGCCCGCCGACTTGGTGGGCATCGTCAAGGTGGTGTCGCACCATGCCAGCGAATGGAATCCAAACGCCACCGTGATGGTGCTGAGCTTGCTGGCGCTCTTGTTGCTGTGGCAACGCCATCAACTGGGGCTGGGGCAGTACTTGCGCGCAAACGCGCCCAAGCTCGCCTGGATCAGCCAAATCCCCGGCTCGATTGGCGTGCTCTTGGTGGGCACGGCTTGGGCTCACTGGGGTCAATGGCCGGTTGAAACGATTGGCACCCGATTCGGTGGCATCCCATCCAGCCTGCCCGAGTTTGCAGTGCCCAATTGGAGCTTGACCAATCTGCGCGATTTGTGGATGCCCGTGATGACCCTGAGCGTGCTGGGTGCCATCGAATCGCTGCTGTGCGCTCGCGTGGGCGACAACCTCACCGGCTGGCGACACGACCCCAACCAGGAATTGATGGCGCAAGGCGTGGCCAATCTGGTGGTGCCGTTTTGCGGTGGCATGCCCGCAACCGGCACGATTGCCCGCACGGTCACCAACATCAAAAACGGGGCCACCTCGCCCGTGGCGGGCATCACCCACGCCTTGGTGTTGCTGCTGGTGCTGTGGGTGGCCGCACCCATGGCCAACGCCATCCCGCTGGCTGCGCTCTCGGCCATCTTGCTGCATGTGGCCTGGAACATGGGCGAATGGCGCAAGTTTGCCGAACTTCGGCAGTTCCGAATGCCTTACCGCATCACCTTGGTGGCAGTGTTTTTGCTGACCGTGCTGGTCGACCTCACCGTGGCGGTGCAAGTGGGCTTGGCTGCAGCGTGCCTGACCTTCATCTACCGCATCTCCAGCCTCACCCGCATTGAGGCAGTGTCTGACGACGCAAGGACACAAGTCCATGCCTTGAACGGTGCCTTGTTTTTTGCCGCCGTGCAGTTGCTGGAAGATTTGAGCAATGCCTTGCCCAGCGAGGCGCTGGTTCTCGATTTCACCCATGTGATCTACCTCGATTCAAGCGGCATGGATGCGCTGATGCACCTCTCTACCGATTGCCATGTGCAAGGCGTGCGGCTCTTTCTGGTGGGCTTGCAGGGTCAGCCCCTGGACATCTTGCGCCGCACCGAGCAATTGCATGGTTTGCATGCCAACACCGAGATGCCCGATGTCCCTTCAGCCTTGAAGGCTTTGGCCCTGCAGGGCTAAGGCTCAGGCCTTGCGTGAATGACCCTGTTTAGAATGCCTGTCCCTCAAAGGAAAGACGCCATGTCGATTTTTCGCCGTCCCGATTACGTCTCGGAAACCACCCAGTTCATCAATGGCCTCAAGGCCGCCAAGCCCACCCTGGAGGCCGAGCAACGCCAAGGCCGTGCCATCTTGTGGGATCGCCCCCAAGACCGCACGCTGCAAGCCGAGTTTCAAGAGGCCCGCGTGGCGCAAAAGCCCTACGTTTACGGCTCTGACCCCAGCGCATCGTGAATCCCTCCGAGGAAATCGGCGCTGACCATGCCAGCATCCTGGGCGAGTTGCCCGGTGTGGTGGATCAGGTGGCTTTGGCGCGCCTGTATGGCGAGCCCTTGTTCAAGTTGCCCACCGACTTGTACATCCCACCCGATGCCTTGCAGATTTTTCTGGAGGCCTTTGAAGGCCCGCTGGACCTTTTGCTCTACCTGATTCGCAAACAAAACTTCAACATCCTCGACATCCCCATGGCGCCGCTCACCCGCCAGTACCTGAGCTATGTGGATGAAATCCGCGCGCAAAACCTGGAGCTGGCCGCCGAGTACTTGCTCATGGCCGCCATGCTGATCGAGATCAAGTCGCGCACGTTGTTGCCACCCAAACACGTTGAAGATGGCAAGGAACCCGAAGACCCACGCGCCGAATTGGTTCGCCGCTTGCTGGAGTATGAACAGATCAAGCTGGCCGCCTCGCAACTCAACGAGATGCCCGTGTTTGGCCGCGACTTCCTGCGGGCTCAGGTTTTCATTGAGCAGTCCTTGCAACCGCGCTTTCCCGAGGTGGATCTGAGCGAGCTGCAATCGGCATGGGCCGACATCTTGCAAAGGGCGCGACTGGTTCAGCACCACAAGATCCAGCGCGAAAGCCTGTCGGTGCGAGAACACATGAGCCTGGTCTTGCGTCGATTGCAAGGTCAGCGCTTTTTGCCCTTCGAAGATTTGTTCGACACCACCCAAGGCGTTCCCGTCATGGTGGTGACCTTCATCGCCTTGCTGGAACTCGCCAAAGAAACCCTGATCGAGATCACCCAAGCCGAGGCCTTTGCCCCGATTTACATCCGTCTGGCTTACGCACCGTCCAATTGATGTGCCTGAGGTTTTGAATTTTTGTTGTCCTCAAAATCTTCCATGGACCGTTCTACCCCTGCACCGACTGCAACCCCTTATGGCACCCTGCCACCCGCCTCACCCATGGCGAGTCGCAAGCCCATCAGCTTGCCGCGCCTGCACGACTTGCGGGCCCGTGGCGAAAAAATCACCATGCTCACAGCGTATGACGCAACCTTTGCGGCGGTGGCCGATGCGGCGGGTGTGGAGTGCATTTTGGTGGGCGACTCGCTGGGCATGGTCTGTCAAGGTTTGAGCAGCACCGTTGGTGTGACGCTCGAAACCATGCGCTATCACACCGAAAGCGTGGTGCGGGGTTTGCACCGCGTGCAAGGCACCGCCTGGGTGGTGGCCGATTTGCCATTTGGCAGTTACCACGAGTCTCCCGAACAAGCGTTTCGCAGTGCCTCGGTGCTCATGCAAGCAGGCGCGCACATGGTCAAACTTGAAGGCGGTGGTTGGACCACGGACACCGTGCGTTTTTTGGTGGAGCGCGGCATCCCGGTCTGTGCGCATTTGGGTTTGACGCCTCAAACGGTTCATGCCTTGGGGGGCTATCGCGTCCAAGGGCGTGATGAGGCTGCAGCCCAGCAACTGCGCCGCGATGCGCTGGCTTTGCAAGATGCCGGAGCGGCACTGATGGTGTTGGAAATGGTGCCGGTTGCCGTTTCGCGCGACATCACCGAAGCCATGCCACGTTGCCACACGATTGGCATTGGCGCTGGCAATGGCACGGCGGGTCAGGTGCTCGTCATGCACGACATGTTGGGCATCCATCTGGGCAAGAACCCCAAGTTCGTGCACAACTTCATGGCCGAGGCTGGCGACGTTCGCGCCGCCATGGCGGCCTTTGTGCATGCCGTGAAGTCGGGCAGCTTCCCCGACAACGCCTTGCACGCCTGGGCTTGATCGCCCATCTAAGTTGAGCTGGATTCATGCAGATCGTTCACACCCTTGAAGACCTGCGTCATGCTTTGGGCCAAGCCCGGCTGACCGCCTTTGTGCCCACCATGGGCAATCTTCATGAAGGCCATTTGCACCTCATGCGCTTGGCCCGCGCCGAGGCCGATCGGCGCTCGCCTCACGGTGCCAAAACCGTGGCCAGCATCTTCGTGAATCGGCTGCAGTTTTTGCCCCATGAAGACTTTGATGCCTATCCCAGGACTTTTGAGCGCGACAGCGAATTGCTGGCCGCCAATGGCTGCGATGTGTTGTTTGCCCCTCGCGAAAACGATTTGTACCCAGAGCCGCAGACCTACAAGGTGCACCCACCCGCTGAGCTGGCCGACATCCTGGAGGGCGCATTCCGACCCGGCTTTTTTGTGGGCGTGTGTACGGTGGTGCACAAACTGTTCAACATCGTTCAACCCGATGTGGCCGTGTTTGGCAAAAAGGATTACCAGCAGCTGATGGTGATTCGCCGAATGGTGGCGCAAATGGCCTTGCCCATCGACATCATTGGTGCAGAAACTTGCCGAGCCGAGGACGGCCTGGCACTGAGCTCACGCAACGGCTACCTGAGCCCTGAAGAACGCGCCGAAGCCGTCCATCTGTCGATGGCACTCAAGGGGCTTGCCGCAGCGGCTAAGGCTGGCCAAGCAGCGGGGCACCTGGATGTGGCCGCACTTGAGGCTGACGCCATGTCGGCCTTGAAAGCCAGGGGCTGGCAGCCCGATTACTTGACGGTGCGCCATCAGCACGATTTGTCGCCAGCGACCAGGCCTGGCGATGAAGCGATGGTGGTGCTGGGTGCGGCCAAGCTGGGTAAAACCCGACTGATTGATAACCTCGAAGTTTGAACGCCGCATGCAGCGCGATTCATTCGCCTTTGGCTTCGCGGCGCATGAGTTCGCTCACGGCCTGAGCGGGTGTGGTTTGACCTTCGAGCAAAGCCAGCACGCCTTCGGCTATCGGCATTTCGACGCCCAGTTGCTGGGCTCGCTGAACCACGGTGTGGGCGCTGTAAACGCCTTCAGCCACATGTCCGAGTTCGGCCAAGACTTCGGGCAAACGTTTGCCACTGGCCAAGGCCAAACCCACGCGGCGGTTGCGACTGAGGTCGCCCGTGGCGGTCAGGACCAAGTCGCCCAATCCGCTCAAACCCATGAAAGTTTCGGGGCGCGCCCCCAAAGCCAAACCCAAACGCATCATCTCGGCCAGACCGCGAGTGATGAGGGCAGCGCGGGCATTGAGCCCCAGGTTGAGACCATCGCAAAGGCCGGTGGCAATCGCCAACACGTTTTTGACCGCACCGCCCACTTCAACGCCAACGAGGTCGGCGTTGGCATAGACCCTGAGCGCATCGCCATGAAAGGCCTTGACCAGCAACGCGCAAACCAGAGGGTCAGCGCTGGCGGCCACCACAGCGGTGGGGCGGCCTTGGGCAACTTCCTGGGCAAAACTCGGGCCACTGAGCACCCCACAACGCAGCGATGGCGCCACCTGAGCTTGCACCTCATGGGGCATGAGGCCGGCTCGCTGAGCTTCTGTGTGAGATTCAAAACCCTTGCACAACCATGCCACAGGCGTTTGGGGCCGCAAGGCCTGCAAGTCGGCCAATCCTGAACGCAAGGCCGACATGGGGGTTCCCAAGACCACAAGGTCGAGGTCTTTTGGCAAAGCCCTGGCCGTGCCCTGCACCAGATGGAGTGCATTGGGCAAGGCGATGTCGGGCAAATAACGGGCGTTGCTCTGGGTTCTGAGCATGTCGGCATGCTGGGCGG
>JBEAMY010000077.1:0-4192 GCA_041165725.1 Pseudomonadota bacterium | reverse complement strand
TGCGGCAATGGGTTCGTCTTGGGGCAGCGCAATGGGCTGGAAGGCATCGGCTGCGAGGCTCAGACCCGCAAGCCAGTCGAGGGCCTGTTCGATGTCGTCGGATTCAAACCCAGCCGCACTGAGCTTGCGACCCAACTGTGGCAATTCGGGGCAGCTGTCGCCGCGCCAGAAATGCTCGTAGACGTAGACAAGGACCTCGAACATGGAAACACAATATAACGGCTTTTTGTTGCTTGTGTGAGCGGCCAGATCAAGCACCGGGTAATTGCCGATGCAGCCAGATGAATCGACCCGCTGGCAACTCGCTCACCCAGCCTTGCAATTGCCACTCCAACAACACCGCGACGAGTTCATGCGCGCTCATGCCCGTGGCCAAGGCCAAGCCATCCAAGTCGATGGGCGACTGCAAATGCGGCTTGAGCCCCCAAGGGTCAACAAGGGCTTGAGACCCGTCTGGCGAGGCTTCAAGCCCCGTACGGCCTGAACCCGGTGTCTCCAGTTGCCCTGACCAAGCGCTGGGCTGCATGACCTGCAAGATGTCGTCTGTGCCTTCGACCAAAGTGGCACCTTGCCGCAACAGCGCATGACAGCCTTTGGACAGGGGCGAGTGAATGCTGCCCGGCACCGCAAAGACCTCTTTGCCCATGTCCAGCGCCATGTAGGCCGTGATCAAAGAACCCGATCCCATGGCCGCTTCGATCACCAAGACCCCATCAACGCTGGCCGCAATGAGCCGGTTGCGCTGCGGAAAGTGATGCGCCATGGCGGGGCTGCCCAAAGGGTATTCGCTCACCAAAACCCCACGCTCGGACACTTGATGGGCCAAGCCTTGGTGCCGCCTCGGATAAACCCGGTCTACCCCAGTGCCCACAAAGGCCACGGTGCTCAAACCTTTGTGCGGTGGGCCTTGCAATGCACCTTCGTGGGCAGCGCCATCGATGCCCAGGGCCAAGCCTGAAACAATGCTGACGCCCAAGGCGCTCAGGCTGCGCGCCATTTCTCGGGCATGGATCAAGCCCTGCGGCGTGGGATTGCGGCTGCCCACAATGGCCAGCGCCGGCCTTTGCCAAACGTGGTCATCGCCCCATTGGGCAACGCCTTGGCCTTGCACCCAAACAGTTTGCGGGGGTTTGTCCAGACTGCGCCAGCGGCTGGGGTATGCCGGATGATCGAGGCCCCACACCGCACGGTGCTGGGCTTGGGCCTGCAACCAGGCCGTGTCGGAAGGGTTGACGGTTTGCATGGGCTCATAGCCTATTGAGCCCAATCCACATGGGGCCTAGTTACCGTCAATTTGTCAGCGAGTGACACTGGGCAATAATTCGTCCATGGCATTGCTTCCCATTCTTTGTTATCCCGACGAACGCTTGCACACCGTGGCCAAACCCGTGGCGGTGGTGGACGATCGCATCCGCCGCCAAATCGACGACATGCTTGAAACCATGTACGACGCCAAGGGCGTAGGGCTTGCGGCCACCCAAGTGGATTTCCATGAACGCCTCATCGTGATGGATGTGTCTGAAGAGCGCGATCAACCGATTGTGCTCATCAACCCCAGCATCGAATGGGCGAGCACCGAACCTTTTGAGTGGGAAGAGGGGTGTTTGTCGGTGCCTGGCGTTTACGACACCGTCAAACGCGCTGAGCGGGTTCGTGTGAGCGCGCTGGACCGCGAGGGCAAACCCTTCACGCTCGAAGCCGAGGGCCTCATGGCGGTGTGCATCCAGCATGAAATGGATCACCTCATGGGCAAGGTCTTTGTCGAATACTTGTCTTTGCTCAAGCGCAATCGCATCCGCTCCAAAATGATCAAGGCACGACGTGAGCGAGAGCGCGAACACGACGGCGAAGCCTGATCATGGCAGCGCAGCGACGCCGACTGGCCTTTGCAGGTACGCCAGAATTTGCTGCCACCGCCTTGCAAGCCCTGATCGATGCGGGGCACGACATCGCACTGGTGCTGACCCAACCTGATCGCCCGGCAGGCAGAGGCCTACAGCTTCAAGCCTCGGCGGTCAAGCAACTGGCCTTGTCGCATGGACTGCCGATTGCCCAACCCACCAGCCTCAAGCTCGATGGCCGTTATCCCGATGAAGCCGCAGCGGCTCAGCAGGCATTGCTCGCCGCTGAGCCAGAGTTGATGGTGGTTGTGGCCTATGGCTTGATCCTTCCTCAATGGGTGTTGCGCCTGCCCCCCATGGGCTGCCTCAACATTCATGCCTCTTTGTTGCCCCGTTGGCGCGGCGCTGCCCCCATTCAGCGCGCGATCGAAGCGGGCGATGCGCAATCCGGCGTGTGCATCATGCAAATGGATGAGGGCTTGGACACTGGGGATGTGAGGCATCGCGTCGTGGTGCCCATCGCCGCCACCGACTCAGCAAGCGCCTTGCACGATCGCCTCGCCCTCGCAGGTGCAAAAGCCATTGTTCACACCCTGTCGCATTGGGAGGAGTGCCCACGTGAAGCGCAAGCCCTTGAGGGCGTGAACTATGCGCACAAGATTGACAAAGCAGAGGCCCACATCGATTGGACCTTGCCCGCCGAGGTGATTGAACGCCGCATCCGAGCCTTTGATCCTTTTCCAGGATGTCAAACCAGCTGGGGGGGCGAACGCCACAAAATTTGGCGTGCGCAAGTGCTCAACGGTTCCACATCTGCAGCCCTTTCTGATGCAACTCATGCCCCTGCTGGAAGCCTATTGGGCATCTCCGCAGAAGGCATTGATGTGGCTTGTGGCAGCGGTGGCCTTAGGATTCTTGAGCTGCAACGCGCTGGGGGCAAAAGACTTGGTGTCCAGGCTTTTTTGAACGGCACTAACCTTCGGCCCGGCATGTTGGCCGACCTGTGAAGCAGCGCATAGAGCCCCGCTGACTCATTGCGCATTCAAAAGGACAAGGGATCAGGCTCAGTCCGATGGCGACTTTCATCCGGAGCCAGAGGGCTGGGCCTGATTCCTTGGCCCACTCACTCAATCGCTCAGAAGAACAAAGGATCAGGCTCAGTTCGACGACGACTTTCATCCGGAGCCAGAGGGCTGGGCCTGATTCCTTGGCCCGCTCAGTCCCGACACGAACCCCAGTTGCCCAACATCAAGCTTGGCGTCAAGTCTTGGTTATAGACTCCCGGCTTTTCTGAGACCGCCCAAACTGGAGAATTCATGAACATCATTCGACTCGCAGACCTTGCCCAATCTGGCGCCCTCAAAGGCAAGCGGGTATTCATACGAGCCGACCTCAATGTGCCCATGGACGATGCCGGTCACATCACCGAAGACACCCGCATTCGCGCCAGCGTGCCAGGCATCCGCATGGCCCTGGATGCCGGCGCTGCTGTCATGGTCACCAGCCACCTGGGGCGCCCCACTGAAGGCGAATTCAAGCCCGAAGATTCTCTGGCGCCTGTGGCCCACCGATTGAGCGAATTGCTGGGCCAACCCGTGGCCCTCAAAACCAACTGGGTTGATGGGGTCGATGTCGCACCAGGTCATGTCGTGATGCTGGAGAACTGTCGCGTCAACCCGGGCGAAAAGAAAAACAGCGAAGCGCTGTCCCGACAAATGGCCGCTTTGTGCGACGTCTACGTCAACGATGCATTTGGCACCGCCCATCGCGCCGAAGCCACCACCCACGGCATGGCGCGTTTTGCACCCACCGCCTGCGCTGGGCCTTTGTTGTCAGCCGAGATTGATGCCATCACCCAGGCCTTGGCAGCCCCCAAGCGCCCCTTGGTGGCCATTGTTGCGGGCTCAAAAGTCAGCACCAAGCTCACCATTCTTCAATCGCTGGCCAACAACGTGGACCAGCTCATTGTCGGCGGCGGCATTGCCAACACATTCATGCTCGCCAGTGGCTTGCCCATCGGAAAAAGCCTGGCCGAAACCGATTTGGTCGAAGAAGCCCGCGCAGTCATGAGCGCCATGAATGCACGCGGCGCGGCCGTGCCCATTCCCACCGATGTGGTCACCGCAAAATCGTTTTCTGCCGACGCACCTGCCAACGTGAAGTCGGCAAGCGAAGTGGCCGACGATGATTTGATCCTCGACATCGGCCCAGAAACCGCTCAAGCTTTGGCCCGACAACTTGCACAAGCTGGCACCATTGTTTGGAACGGCCCAGTTGGTGTGTTCGAGATGGCGCCTTTTGAACAAGGCACACGCACCTTGGCCATGGCGATTGCCCAATCCAAGGCCTTT
>JBEAMY010000076.1:0-4372 GCA_041165725.1 Pseudomonadota bacterium | reverse complement strand
TTGGTGTTTGCCCCCAACCTCTGGTGGAACCTCAACCAAGGCTTACCCACGCTGACCCACACCGCCCAGATTTCTGGTGGTGGCATCGGTTACGGATTGCGTTTGAACAGCCTATTGGAGTTCTGGGCCGCGCAGTGGGCGGTGAGTGGCATTGTGGTCATGGGCGCTTTCTTTGCATGGCTTCGCAATCGCCCCTGGCAAGCCTCGCCAGCAGCTTTGTGGTTGATTCACGGGGTCTGGCCCATGATGCTGATCATCAGCCTTCAAGCCTTGTTCACCCGTGCCCATGCCAACTGGGCTGCACCCGGTTTGATTGGCGTGGTGTTGGGTGCTGCTTGGTGGTTGACCCTGGCCCGGCGGGTGCGCTGGTTTCAATTGGCTTTGGCCCTTCATGTGCTCTTCATGGCCGCGCTTTATGGCTACGACATCTATGCCAAGCCTTTGCAGATTCGGCCTTCGGTGTTCTCCGATCCTTTCTGGACCTTGAGGAGCTGGCCTGACCTCAACCGTGCCGTCATCAATGCCTGGTGGACACAAGCTCCTGACGTGCCTCGCAATCGGTGGCGTGTGGCGTCAGAAGACCGTGGCATCTTGTCGCAAGTCCAGGCTACCCTCAATCTTGAGCCCGGCCAAGCTTTGGGTTGGCAATTGGCTGCAGGGCCAGACAACCATTTCGAGCAACGATTCCCCATCCGTGCTGGAACGCCTGCTCAGCAAGTCTTGTTGGTCACGCGCTTGCCCGAGGCCACGGTGCGCGAGCGTTTTCCCGAGGCGCAGCTTGCCCAACACGTGCTCATTCGGCGCATTCCCGACGCGCCTTTGGACCTTCATTTCTGGTGGCTCAAACCTTGAAGCCAACTGCGGCCAACCCAGCCCCTTTAGCCGCGTCCCCTGACTCCCGTCTCTTGCCCCCTGTCCCTTTACCCTGCTTCAAGCCCTCGCCGATAGAATCGCCACGGTTTGCACAGCCCTGTGGCCTGAGCGCCATGCCCCTTCGCTTCACCCCACTCCTTGCCGCATGAGCACCGATTCCCCCCGCGCTGACCTTCAACACCAAGCTCTGGAGCTTGCCGTGGTCGTCCCGACCTTCAACGAGCGCGACAACATCGGTGAGTTGATTCGACGGCTGGATGTGGTTTTGGCGGGTGTGGCCTGGGAGGTCATCTTTGTCGATGACGATTCGCCCGACGGCACCGCCGAATGCGTGCGTCAGATCGCGCTCACCCATCCCCGAGTTCGGGTCTTGCACCGCATTCAGCGCCGAGGCCTCTCTTCGGCGTGCATCGAGGGCATGCTGTCCACTTCGGCACCATGCCTTGCCGTCATGGATGCCGACTTGCAGCACGACGAGCGCATCCTGCCCCAAATGCTCCAAGCCTTGAGAGCGCCGGGCTACGATCTGGTTGTGGGCACGCGTTACATGGAAGGCGGTGGTGTCGGCGAATGGGATGAGGCCCGTCAATTCAGCAGTCGATTGGCCACGGTGATGAGTCAGCGCATCCTCAAGGTCAAACTGCGTGACCCCATGAGCGGCTTTTTCATGATCCGTCGCGAGGCCTTCATGGAAAGCGTCTACAACCTGTCGAGCATGGGCTTCAAAATCTTGCTTGACATCGTGGCCTCCGCACCCCGAACGCTGCAAGTGGCCGAAGTTCCCTATACCTTTGGCCTGCGACACGCGGGTGAAAGCAAACTCGACGCGCGCGTGGCCTGGGACTACCTCATGATGCTGGTCGACAAGACCTTGGGCCGCTACATCCCCACTTCGCTGATTTCTTTTGGTGCGGTGGGCGGCATGGGCGTGCTGGTTCATTTGGCCGTGCTCTTCGCGGCCTTGAGCGGGGCAGGGCTTGCGTTCTCACACGCTCAAACCTTGGCCGTGGTGGTGGCCATGGTCTTCAATTTCTTTCTCAACAACGTGCTCACCTACCGCGACAAACAACTCAGTGGTTGGCGTTGGTGGTGGGGCCTGATCAAGTTCATGGTTGCCTGCTCGCTGGGGGCAGTTGCCAATGTGGGCGTGGCTTCCTGGATGCACGGCGGCGGCGAGTACTGGCTGTGGTCTGGCCTGGCGGGCATTTTGGTGGGCCTGATGTGGAACTATGGGGCGACGGCCATTCTGGTTTGGCCCCAACGGCGAAAGGCCTGAAAGCCGATGAACGGCTTGTCACTGGCCTGGCGTTCGCCTTTGGCTGAGTCCAGCTTAAGGCTGGCCTTTGGTCTTGCGGTATTGGTTCACCTCGCTTGGGCTTTGGGCACAGGCCTCTCACCCGACGAAGCCCACTATGCCTTGTATGGCGAACATCTGGCGTGGAGCTACTACGACCATCCGCCGCTGGTGGGCTGGCTTCAGGCACTGGCCTTGGTGTTGGGTGGGTCCGATGTGGTCTTGCGCATTTGGCCTTTGCTGATGTGGTGGGCCACTGGCAGTTTGTTCCTCGCCTTCAATGATCACGTTTTTCCCCATGTTCGCGAGGCAAAGTGGTTGGGCCTGCGTGTGGACGCTTGGCTGTGGCTGGGCAGTGCCTTGCCTCACCTCATGGGCTTGGCCTTGGTCCCCGACAGTTTGCTCATGCCGCTGAGCTTGGCGCTGATGCTGATGGTCTGGCACTTGGCCGATCCTGCAAAACTTCACCGCATGGGGCTTTGGTTGGGATTGGGTGCATTGATGGGGCTGGCGGGTTTGTCCAAATACACCGCCGTGTTGCTCGCCTTTGGCGTGGCCATCGGGTTGCACTTGGCCCACGGTCTGAAACTTTGGCGTTTAAAAGGCTGGTGGTGCTCGTTGTTGACCGCTGCCCTCATGGTGTCGGTCGTGTTGATCTGGAATGCCATGAACGACTGGGCCTCTTTTCGCTACCAAATCGCGCACGCCCAAGGCGCCTCCCATTGGACAAGTTGGCTGGCCCTGCGCTACGTCCTGGTGGTGTGGTTGGGGGTGGGCTTGATCTGGCCCTGGGTAATGTGGGCGAGGGCGCGCGAGGCCAATTCAGCGCTCAAGGCTCTGGCCGAGACCAAGGTGCCCACAGCCATGAGGGGCAACTTGAACCCGGTTCGACTCTGCCTGGCCTTTGCATTGCCACTTTTGTTGGTCTTGCTCAATGCTTCAGGCCGCGGCAGCGCCTTACCCCATTGGGCTGTGCCTTCTGCGGTGGCCCTCATGCCGTGGATCAGCGCCGTCATGGCGCGTGGTCATGGGCCTTTGCGCGCCTGGGTGCGCATTGGCTTGGTGGTTCAAGTCTTGGGCGTGATCATGCTTGCCGGCTGGATGGTGGCAGGTGGTGGGCCTGCGCAAACCGAGGCCTCACGCGCCCGTGCGCCCGGCGTGCGTGAGGGCATGGATGCGATGAACCCCGCTGCCGATTTGCACGGTTGGGCACAAGCGGCTCAGCAAGCCGCTCAATTGGCCCGCCAACAGGGCTTGAAAGGTTTGGCCGTGACCAACTGGTCGCTCGCAAGCCGATTGGCTTGGTATGCCCGGCCCATGTCGGTGCGGGTTGTCGATGACCATGGCGATCAATTCAACATTTGGTTTGGACGATTTGCCAAGGGGGATTCGGTGCTATGGGTGGACTGGTCGCAACTCACGCACCAAGCACCCCAAGGCCCTGATCGCTTCGAACGCTGCACCCCTGTTGATCGCATGGATGTGGTGCACTGGGGCAGAACCCTGTCACACTTTCACTTTTACCGCTGCGAAAACTGGCAAGGACCATGAGCATTCAACCCGTGATGCAAGCAAGCAAAAACAGCCTGGTGGCGGTGGCTTGGCTGGGCTTGTTGCTCTTTGCACTGGGGCTTGCGCTCAAGCAGCTCTGGGACTTGCCTGAGCCCGGATTTCTCACCGTCAATCAATGGGGCCGCTTGGCCCCCGAACTTTGGGCTTCGCTCACGCAACTGGGTGACACCAGCGTGGTGTTTGCGCTTTTGGCTCCGGTGCTTTGCCGCCATCCCCGCATGTACATCGCTTGGTTGGCTGCGGTGCCTGTTGGGGGACTGGCTTCTTTGCTGCTCAAACGTGGCTTGGATTGGCCCCGGCCCGCAGATGTTTTGCCCTTGGATCAACTTCATGTGGTGGGTTTGGTCCTCAATGGCCGCAGTTTTCCCTCTGGGCACACCATCACGGTGGTGGCGGCGGCCACCATGGTGGCCTTGCATTTGCCCGTGCCCCCGAATTGGCGCAGACCCGTTCAGGCGGGTTTATTCTCCTTGGTGGTGAGCATGGCTTTGTCGCGCATGGCGGTGGGTGCGCATTGGCCTTCAGACCTCATTGCCGGTGCGGGCCTGGGTTTGCTCGCGGCAGTGGCCTCGGCACTCATGCTCAATAGAATGGACCTGCGCCCACCCAATTGGTCGGTCTGGTTGGCTTGGG
>JBEAMY010000075.1:0-2517 GCA_041165725.1 Pseudomonadota bacterium | reverse complement strand
CGGATTGTGATCGATGGTGTTGAACGCTTTCAAAGCTGGATGGCTCAACGCAGTCAGGTTCCAGTGATCCAGCAACTGCTGGGGCATTCCAAACAAGTGCACGACACCGAATTGGCCCGTGTGCTTCAAGATTTGCAAAGTGGCCGCGACACCGAGAAAGCGCTGGAGGCGTTTTCCCACCGCTTGCGACAAAAAATGCTGCATGGTTTTTTGCAGACCCTGAATTCATCGTGTCCGCATGAGCGCGAGATCATGGAGCAGGCGGTTCACAAAGCCTTGAGGGCGCACACCCGCTAGCCTGTCTGCTGAGCGCCAAGTTGTCAGACAAATTTTTGTATCATGGGGCTCCTCAGACAGGAGTCAACATGAGTCATCCCCCCGCCAAACTACAAGAGCTTGCGCGTTGCGCTTGGCGCATCCGGCGACTGGCCGTTCGAATGGGAGAAGTTCAGGGGCAAGGTTATGTGGGGCAAGCCTTGGGCTATGCCGATGTCCTCGCCGTGGCTTATGGCCATGCCTTGCACCTCAAGCCCAATGATCCCAATTGGGCAGACCGTGACCGTTTTCTCTTGTCCCACGGCCACTATGCGATTGCGTTTTATGCGGCGCTCATTGAGGCTGGCATCATTCCCGAATCGGAGTTGGAAACTTACGGCAGCGACGACAGTCGTTTGCCCATGTCGGGCATGGCGACTTACACACCCGGCATGGAAATCTCTGGCGGCTCACTCGGTCAAGGCTTGCCCATTGCGGTGGGCATGGCGTTGGGTTTGCGGCTCCAGCAAAGTCCGGCTGTGGTCTATAACTCCATGTCCGATGGCGAACTCGACGAAGGTTCGACCTGGGAGGCGGCCATGTCGGCGGCGCACCATCAACTGAGCAACCTGATCTGCCTGGTGGACATCAACAACATGCAGGCCGACGGTCCCTCCAAGGCCATGCTCAATTTCGAACCCCTCAGCGACAAGTGGGCTTCTTTTGGCTGGCACGTTCAACGTGTGGATGGCAACGACTTGGCTGCGGTCTTCAATGCCTTCGAGACGGCTCGCCACCTCAAGGAGCCCAAGCCGCGGGTCATTTTGTGTGACACCCTGATGGGCAAGGGCGTGCCTTTCCTAGAAGCCCGCGAGAAAAACCACTTCATCCGGGTCGATGCCAACGAATGGCAGCAGGCGCTGGACATTCTTGACGCCAACAAGCCCTGAGGACACCACCATGAATACCGCAAGCAAACCCCGCCTGACGACTTCGGCCATGATCGCATCGATTGCATCTGAGGGGCAACGCGTCAAGGCCGCGCCATTTGGCAAAGCCCTGGTTGAACTAGGTGCAGTCCGAAAAGATGTGGTGGGCATGACCGCTGACCTGGCCAAGTACACCGACTTGCACCTGTTCGCTCAGGCTCACCCAGAGCGTTTTTTCCAAATGGGCATGGCCGAACAATTGCTCATGGGGGCCGCAGGAGGCATGGCCAAGACCGGTTGGGTGCCATTTGCAACGACCTACGCCGTTTTTGGCACGCGCCGGGCCTACGATTTCATTCATCAGGTGATTGCAGAGGAAAACCTCAACGTCAAAATCTGCTGTGCCTTGCCGGGCTTGACCACGGGTTATGGCCCCAGCCATCAGGCCACCGAAGACTTGGCCATGATGCGCGCCATTCCTGGCATGACGGTGGTTGATCCTTGCGACGCCTTGGACATTGAGCAAGCTGTGCCACAAATTGCTGCTCATAACGGCCCGGTTTACATGAGGCTGTTGCGTGGCAACGTGCCCTTGGTCCTCGACGAATACGACTACCAATTTGAGTTGGGCAAGGCCAAGATGCTCACCGAAGGTCGTGAGGTGTTGCTGATCTCCAGTGGCTTACTTACCATGCGTGCGCTCGAGACCGCGCGACACCTCAAGGCGTCGGGCGTGGGTGTTGCGGTTTTGCACGTGCCCACCATCAAGCCCTTGGATGCGGATGCCATCCTGAAGGCGGTTTCAGTGCCTGGGCGATTGGTGGCTGTTGCCGAAAATCACTCGGTGATCGGGGGTTTAGGCGAAGCGGTGGCCAGCTTGCTCATGACTTCCAATGTCAGGCCATCGGCCTTCCATCTCATGGGTTTGCCCGATGCCTTCCTTGATGCTGGGGCATTGCCAACCTTGCATGACCGCTACGGCATTTCTACCGAGAAAATGGTTGAGAAAATCAAATCCTGGCTGGGTTGATTAATGCCCATTATTGGGCAACGCTGCTTATTATTTTGAAAGGGATTACTGGAATTCATTTTCAGTGATAATCCATTTCATTATTCATTTTCGTTTAGAAGGTATCCAAATGGCACGTGCACCAAATAACCAGATTCAAAAATTGGAAAAACAACTTGCGGCGCTCAAAAAGAAAGAGGCCAGCAAGCAAGCCAATGTTCAAAAGCGTGCCATTGAGCGCATTGTCAAGATCGCCAAAGACGCGGGCATGGAAATCGCTGACCTCGTTGTTGCTTTAGGCGGTGCCAAAAGCAAGTCGATCAG
>JBEAMY010000074.1:0-3721 GCA_041165725.1 Pseudomonadota bacterium | reverse complement strand
CGGTCAACCCACCGATCTGCCCGGCGCCATTGCATTTTTTGCCAGCGATGACGCGGCCTTCATCACGGGACAGGTGCTGAGCGTCTCTGGCGGTTTGACCATGAACGGCTGAACCCCGCTGACCCCATCCACAAGGACACGAACAACATGACCACCAAAACCACTTACGAGGACCTGCTTTACGAGGTTCGCAATGGCGTTGCATGGATCACCATCAACCGCCCCGACAAAATGAATGCCTTTCGCGGCACAACCTGTGACGAATTGATCAAGGCCCTCTACCGTGCGGGCTACGACAAGTCCGTGGGGGCCATCGTGCTGGCAGGCGCAGGCGAACGCGCGTTTTGCACCGGGGGCGATCAATCGGCTCACGATGGCAACTACGACGGCAGAGGCACGATTGGCTTACCCATGGAGGAGCTTCACACCGCCATCCGCGATGTGCCCAAGCCCGTGATTGCCAGGGTTCAAGGCTTTGCCATTGGTGGCGGCAATGTGCTGGCCACGATTTGCGACCTGACGATTTGTTCAGACAAAGCCGTCTTTGGGCAGGTTGGCCCCAAGATGGGCTCTGTTGATCCAGGCTACGGCACGGCCTTCTTGGCACGCGTGGTGGGTGAGAAAAAAGCCCGCGAAATTTGGTACCTGTGCCGCCGCTACACCGGCGAAGAAGCCGTTGCCATGGGCCTGGCCAACAAGTGTGTGCCGCACGATCAGCTCGATGCCGAGGTTCAATCCTGGGGCGAAGAACTCTGCGAACGCAGCCCCACTGCCCTGGCCATTGCCAAGCGCAGCTTCAACATGGACACCGCTCACCAAAGCGGCATTGCCGGAATGGGCATGCTCGCGCTCAAGCTGTACTACGACACCGATGAATCGCGTGAAGGCGTGGCGGCTTTGCGCGAAAAGCGCAAGCCCGAATTCCGCAAACACGTTCGCTGAAACCCAAAGCCCCACATCATGTCCATCGACCGCAATCCCTACCTCAACGACGACTTGATGGCCTTGGCCGATCACGCCAGGCGCTTTGCCAACGAGCGGGTCGCACCCGGCTTTTTGGAGCGCGATCAGACTCGGGTGCTGGATCGAACCCTGATGCGTGAAATGGGGCAAATGGGCTTCATTGCCCCCGAGCTGCCCGAACGCTTTGGCGGACAGGGCTTGGGCTCATTGGCCAGTGGCGTGGTCCACGAAGAAATTGCGCGTGCTGATCTCAGTCTGTCTTACATCAACCTGCTGGCTTCGCTCAACGGTCAGATCCTGAGTGAACACGGCGACCCAGCAGTGGTTGGCCCATGGCTGAGTCGCCTCACCCAAGGGGAAGCATTGCTGGCCATTGCCCTCACCGAACCGCGTGGCGGATCGGATGCGGCCAACCTCAAGCTGAAAATCGAGCGGGTCGGCAACGACTACGTCATCAACGGCGAGAAAACCTCCATCTCTGCCGCCGACCAAGCCGATGGCGTGGTGGTCTTTGGTCGCACCGGTAGTGCCGATTCTGGCGCACATGGTGTCACCGCTTTGTTCGTCCCCACCGATGTGCCAGGCCTCACCCGCAATCGTTTCGACTGCCATGGTCAACGCGCCATTGGCCGGGGCTCTCTCTTTTTTGAAAACGTTCGCGTCCCAGTGGCGCATCGCTTGGGCGATGAGAACAAGGGTTTTGTCCAGGTCATGCAAGGCTTTGATTTCTCTCGAGCATTGATTGGCCTACAGGTCTTGGCCGTAGCCCGTGTGTCGCTGGAAGAAGCCTGGGCCTACGTGGCTCAGCGCGAAGCTTTCGGCAAACCGCTGGCGTCATTCCAGGGTGTGTCTCATCCCTTGGCCGACTTCGACACCCAGGTCACTGCCGCGCGCTTGCTGTGCTGGCAAACCCTTTGGCTCAAAGACCACCAATTGCCCCACACCAGTGAAGCCGCGATGTGCAAATGGTGGGGCCCCAAGCTGGCCTACGACGCCATCCACGCGTGCTTGCTGATGTTCGGCCACGGCGGCTACGACCGTGGCCCCCTGGAACAAAGGCTGCGCGATGTGCTGGGTTTCCAAATCGGCGACGGGACGGCACAAATCATGAAGTCCATCGTGGCCAGGGCCCGAGCTGGCCGCAAGGCCGTTGGGATCTGACCATGACCGTGAATCCCCGCATGGACAAGTTGCTTCACATCAGCACCAATACGGCACCATGACTCCATCCATGCTTTCCACCACGCCAGACGCATTGGCCCTTGATTGCACAGGGGTGGTTCGCCGCTTCGGTGGCCTTGTGGCCCTATCGGGCGTGGACATGCAAGTCCGTCAAGGCGAAATTTTTGGCCTTGTGGGCCCCAACGGCAGTGGCAAGACCACGCTGACCAATGCGATCACGGGGTTTTACCCCCCCAACGAGGGCCGAATCCGCCTTTTCGGACAAGACATCACGGGCTTGCAACCCCACGAAGTGGCTCACCGTGGCGTGGCGCGCACATTCCAAAACCTTGCCTTGTTCAATGGCATGTCGGTGCTCGACAACATCTTGCTGGGCCGTCATGTGCACCTCAAGGTGGGTGTTTTGAGAACTGCCCTCTACCCTTGGCTGAGTCGCACGGATGAAATTGCGCACCGCCGCAAAGTTGAAGACATCATCGACTTCATGCAATTGCAAAGCGTTCGCGATGAGCCTGTTGATGTCTTGCCCATCGGCATGAAAAAACGCGTGGAGCTGGCCCGAGCCTTGGTGGCCGAACCGCGTTTACTCATCCTCGATGAGCCCATGGCCGGCATGAACCAAGAAGAAAAAGAATACATGGCTCGCTTTGTCCTCGATGCGCGCGATGAACGAGGTGTGAGCGTCTTGCTCATTGAACACCACATGGACATCATCACGGGCATTTGCGACCGCATGCTGGTGCTCAGCTATGGCGAGGTGATCGACTCGGGCATCCCCCGCGAAGTCATCACCAATCCCAAAGTGATTCAAGCCTATCTGGGAGGCAGCCGTGAACGCAACTGACCCCCGCCAGTGGGACTTCAATCCCAACACCACCCTGATCCGATTGCTGGCGCTCAACGCGCGCCACTTCCCCGAGGTGGTTGCCTTGCGAGAAAAAGATTTCGGCATTTGGCAAGAAACCACCTGGGCTCAGTGGCTGGACCGCGCACTGGGCTTTGCCGCAGGCCTAGAAGCCTTGGGCTTCCAAGCCGATCAGTCACTGGTGATCGTGGGCGATAACCGGGCCAACCTCTACACCGGCATGCTGGGCTGCGCCGCGCTGCGTGGTCGCACCATGCCCGTGTTTCCCGACGCCACGCCCATCGAAGTTCAGCATGTCTTGGAACAAAGCCAATCTCCTTTTGTGTTGGCCGAAGACCAAGAGCAGGTGGACAAAGTCTTGGAGCTTGCCGAGCAAGGCACTGGCATTGCTCATGTGATTCACGACGACCCTAGAGGAATGGGTGCCTATCCCTCCGAGCGGCTTTCAGGCTTTGAGCAGGTCTTGCAAACGGGCTTGCGAAGGCTGGCTCAAGAGCCGGGCCTGCGTGAGGCCCTGATCGAACGTGCGCAGTCCGAAGACGCCGCCGTCTACATCCATTCCTCTGGCACAACGGGCAAGCCCAAAGCCGTGGTGCTGAGCCACCGCAACGTGCTCAGTGGCGTGCACAACGCTTACCGCGCTCAGTCCTTTGGGTTTGGCGAACGCATCCTGGCCTACCTGCCAATGGCCTGGATTGGCGATTTTGCGAT
>JBEAMY010000073.1:0-3099 GCA_041165725.1 Pseudomonadota bacterium | reverse complement strand
CGGCAATCCAAGAACTCAATACCCTGACCAGAGGCGCGTTTGCGGCCACCCAATCTCAGGAGCGAGCCCAGTTGCTCAAATCCTGGCTGGAGACTCAGCCCAGCCTGACCGATCTCAATCGGGTGTACAAAGAGATGAGTGGGCGCGACAAGGGGGCGGCCAAAGTCCTCAAAGAGGCCATCGACTCACTCAAGCGCGAGCACCATCAAGAAGAGCTGGTGGTGGAGTGGTCCCTCAAAGCACAACATGTGTTGAGCCAACATCCTTTTGTCATGGGCGATGCCTTGGCCTGGGTTCGCGATGCCGCCAAAGCCGGCGCGCCCCTTTCAAAAGAGCCGCTTGCTGGCCTCAAGGCCCAGCTGTCCGAAAGAATCAAATCGGTAGAGGATTTGCAGCAACAGTGCATGGTCAGGCGAGAAGGCGTTCACCTGCTCATGCAGCGCATGGACAACCTGAGTGCGCGTGAGTGGTCACATGCACAGGCCGCGCTGGCGGCAGTCCAAGAAGATGTCGAACAAGGCATTGCCGCGTTGGACAAACTGCTGCAACACCCCGATTGGCCTCATGTGGACTTGCGATTTCCTTCGCAAATTGAACAGTCGCGTCAGTTGCTGTGGGCGGCATGGCAGGCCTTTGAGGCAGCAGGTCAGGCGGCAGCTGCGGCGTCACAAGATCCACAAGCGCCACTGCCTGGAGTGCACGCTTGGGCTGAATCCATTCAGCGCATGAGGCATCCTGAGTCTGTGCCCGCGCCTCAAGCTAAACCTGAAGCTGAAACCCCAAAGACCGTGGCCAAGCCAGAGCCCACGCCTGAGGAGTTGGCCCAACGTCAAGCCGTACACGCCCAGAGGGTGGAATTGTTGGCGCAGGCAGTGGCTTTGACCCGCTGGGTGGGTGAGGAGACTGTTCCCGTTGAAAAGGGAGCGCAAGAGGTTCAAGCTCAAGAGGTTCAAGCTCAAGAGGTTCAAGCTCAAGAGGTTCAAGCTCAAGAGGTTCAAGCTCAAGAGGTTCAAGCTCAAGACCAACCAGGTCAAGATCAGGATGTGGCGCTGAATCAGCCCGCCGAAGCAACGCTGACTCAAGAAGAAGTGGTTTCAGCATCAGAGACGCAAGAGACGCAAGCAGCGGATGGCGTGGAGAAAAACGAGCAAACCGAGCAAGCTGATTCGAACAAAGCTGACCCCGCTCAGGCCAAGCCCCAAGCCAAGCCCCAAGCTGCTGGCCATTGGGAGGCTGCACTGCCAGTTCGGCAGATTCAGCAGCAATTGCGCACTTTGCGCGAAGCCTGGAAAGCCTTGGACCACCAAGCCCCCATTCATCATGGCTTGTGGCGCAAGTTCGATCAGGCTTGCAACCGTGCTTACCCCTTTGTCAAAGCCTGGTTGGGTGAACTCAAAGAACAAAACCAATCCCACTTGGCGCAACGCGAAACCCTGATCGCACAAGTCCAGGAGTGGACGGCCAAGTTGGGCGACTCGCCCGACTGGAAACAGGTCCAGCGTGATCTCCAGCATTTTTCTGACGAGTGGCGCCATTGCGGCCACCTCAACGAAAAATCTTTCACTCAAATCCTGCCCCAATGGAAAGCCGCCATCAAGGCCGCCGAGGCCCCCTTGCACCATGCAGTTCGCGAGAACATCGCGCAAAGAAAACAATTGATTGATGAGGCCAAAGCCTTGAGCGAGCAATCGCCTTTGCCTATTGAATCGATCAAGGCCTTGCAAGCCCGTTGGCAGCAGGTGTCGCAAACCATCGCCATTGATCGGCGCTTGGGACAAAAACTCTGGGAGTCCTTCAGGCAACCCATTGATGAGGCATTTGCCCGAAATCCCAAACCCGCGCGTGGTCCTGGCCGCCAAGCGCCTGCCAGCCGTGCGCCGCTCACCCCTCATGAACAAGCAGTGATGGCGGCGACTCAAGATTTGGAGCAAGCGATTGCCCAGCGAGATGCTGCTCGCATCCAGGTTGCTCGCGACGCCTTGCAAACCAGCTTGCGTTCTAGCCAGGCTGTGTCAACTGCCGCATCGACCGCAACTCCCGCACTACCTGTGACGCCGCCTGTTGAGACTGCTCAGCCTGCATCGGTGGAGAACGTTGGTGAAGAAAATCAAGCGACTTCACTCGGCGATCCCACTCACTCAGAAGAGGCTGCACAAGGACAAGAACAATCTCTTGAACCCGCACCCGTGAAGGCGCCGATTGCACCGCGCAAGGTGGTTGCAGTGAGGGGAGACGACAGGCACAAAATCGAACGTCCCATTGCGGACGGCCGGCGTGACCGTGGCCATGCTGGCCCCGGTGGTCGTTCCTCTGGTCGAGATGGCCGGGACGGCCGCGATGGGCGTGCTGGTCGCGATGGCCGTGATCACGAGGCGCATGGCCCACGTTTATCCGATTCGGTTTTCATGGCTCAACGCCTAGCGCTTGAGAAAGCAGAAAAAGCCATGCGCACGCTCAGCGCCCAAGCCCATGGCGAACATTTGCGTCAACTCATCGATTGTTGGAAGAGTCGCGATGTCAACCAATTGCCCTCGGCAAAGTCCTTGGGCAAGGGATTGGATTCGACCCAGTGGCAGTCTTGGAAAGCGGCGCTGGCCGATGCACCCAAGAACCATGACGCAACGGCTTGGATTCGCTTGGACATGGCTGCTGGCCTGCCTTCACCGGCCAGCGATCAGGCCCAACGCCGTGCTTATCAATTGCAGTTGTTGACGCAACGCCATGCCGCGACGCCCGAGCAGACTTGGCCACAAGAGGTCGCCAAAGTTTTGTCAACGGCGCATAGCCCTTCGGGTGAGCAGCGATTGCAAGACGCGCTCAAGGTATTGCTCGGTCGACGCTGAAGGCTTTTTCAGGCCAAGGCCACTCGCTCAAAACCGTTTTCGCTCCAGCGCAAGACTTGAGCCCGTGCTGGGCCTGGTGCATCCAACTCCCAATCGCTGAGCACATGGCGGCGCATGCCTTGTCCCAAATCTTGGTCTTGGGGTTGATGTGTGTGGCCATGAACCAGGTGCAGGCATTGGTGGCTTTCGAGTTGATCTCTAGCCAGCACCAAGTCCACATCGGCCCATGCGGTGCGCAGGGTTTGGTTGTGCTGAC
>JBEAMY010000072.1:0-3032 GCA_041165725.1 Pseudomonadota bacterium | reverse complement strand
ATTCAGCTGCACTGGGTGAGGGCGCGCTGGTCTGCGGCACTGGGGCAAACAAATCCACCTGAGCTTCACCCGCTTTGGCTGAGGCCTCCAACTGAGACAAGGCATGTTGGGCTTGATTGAGCACAACCTGAGGCATGCCTGCGAGTCTGGCGACTTGAACGCCATGGCTGCGGTTGGCGGGGCCTGCCTCGATGCGATGCAAAAAGACCACTTCGCGACCTTGCTCAACGGCGCTCACATGCACGTTGAAGGCAGCGGGGTGTTTGAGCGGAAAGTCGGTGAGTTCGAAGTAGTGCGTGGCAAAAAGCACAAACGATTTGCAACGATCGTGCAAATGAGTGGCAATTGCACCTGCCAAGGCCAGGCCGTCGTAGGTTGAGGTGCCTCTGCCGATTTCATCCATCAGCACCAAACTGTTGGCAGTGGCTGAATGCAGGATTTGCGCAGCCTCAGTCATCTCCAGCATGAACGTGGATTGAGCGTTGGCCAAATCGTCGGCAGCACCAATGCGGGTGTAAATCGCATCGATGGGGCCGATCACACAACGCCGCGCAGGCACAGGCGAGCCCATGCAGGCCAACAACACGATCAGCGCCACCTGGCGCATGTAGGTTGACTTGCCACCCATGTTCGGTCCGGTGATGATTTGCAAGCGTGCGTTGGGCCCAAGATTGGTGTCGTTGGACATGAAACTTTGATCGCTTTGCGCGAGTCTCGCTTCCACCACTGGATGTCGGCCACCTTCGATTTGGATGCACGGGTGAGCGACGTACTCGGGTGAGTGCCAACCCAGGCTGAGGCCTCGCTCAGCCAAGGCCGATGCCACATCCAATTCGGCCAGCGCCAAAGCGAGACGCGCCAAGGCCGGCACATGAACTTGCAACTGCAACAGCAATTGCTCATAAAGCCATTTCTCTCGAGCAAGGGCACGCTCTTGCGCCGACAAGGCTTTGTCTTCAAAAGCCTTGAGTTCTGGCGTGATGAAACGCTCTGCATTTTTCAAAGTTTGCCGGCGTTTGTAATGCAATGGGACGCGGTCGAGTTGACCTTGACTCACCTCGATGTAAAAACCGTGAACCCGGTTGTACTGAACCTTGAGGTTGGCAATGCCAGTGGCCTCGCGCTCGCGCGCTTCGAGTTCGAGCAAAAAACCATCGGCGTTGTTTTGGATGTTCCTCAACTCATCAAGCTCAGCATCAAAGCCAGGTCTGAAAACGCCACCGTCGCGAATCTGCACCGAGGGCTCATCCAGCAAAGCTTGACGCAGCAACTGTTGAATGGCTGGATCTGGCGTCAAGGCTTGGATGCAGTCGTCAAATTGGGCTTGATTGGTGGGCAGCACATGAGGCAATTCGTTGGCGCGTTCCAAAGCGGTGGCCAGCGCAACCAATTCGCGGGGCTTGACCTGTGCCAAAGCAATGCGGGCTTGAATGCGTTGCACATCGCTGACCCCATGGAGCTTTTCGCGCAATTTGCGCCAAGGGCCCAGGCCTTGTTCACCTTGCAAGGCTTCGATCGCTTGCAGCCTGGATCGGGCCAGGTCGTGATCGCGGGGCGGCTCGGTGATCCATCGGCGCAGCATGCGTGAACCCATGGGCGTCATGCACACGTCCAACAATGAGAAGAGGGTGGGACTGTCTTCACCCCTTAGCGTTTGGACGAGTTCGAGGTTGCGCAAGGTCGCGGCATTGAGCAGCACATGGGCATCGTTGCGAACCACCTGAAGGCTGCTCACATGGTTGAGCGGTCGACCTTGAGTGTGTTCGGCATAACTGAGCAGGGCCGCAGCAGCGGCTTGGGCCAGATGAAGGTCTTGCGCGTTCCAGGCCTGCAAGCTGTTGGTGCCCAGGCGCTCGCACAACTTGCGCAAGCCCAGCCCTGAATCAAAGGTCCAACCGGGCCTGGGGCTGGTGGCCCAAGTACCTGCCAGCCCTGCGCTGGTGTCGTTGGACAACTCTTGAGCGTGGATGACTTCGCTGGGCGCAATGCGACTGGCCCAATTGGGCCAATCCTCCAAGCTGCATTCGGCCATGCGGATGATGCCCTCGGTCACACTCAGCCAAGCCAAGCCCACCCCCAAGCCACGCGAGGCCTTGCTGCGGTTAGCCAGATGAACCGCGAGTAAAACGGCTTCGCGTTTGTCGGCCATGAGCGAGGAGTCGGTCAACGTGCCGGGCGTGACCACACGAACCACTTCACGTGCCACTGGGCCTTTGCCGCCGACTTCGCCCACTTGCTCGCAAATCGCCACCGATTCACCCAGTCGCATCAGGCGTGCCAGGTAGTTGTCGGCCGCATGGAAGGGAACTCCAGCCATGGGAATGGGCTGACCTGCCGATTGACCGCGATGGGTCAGGGTGATGTCGAGCAAGCGCGCTGCTTTGTGGGCATCGTCAAAAAAAAGCTCGTAGAAATCCCCCATGCGATAAAAGACCAGCGTGTTCGGATGCTGCTGCTTGATGTGCAGGTATTGCTGCATCATGGGCGTGTGCCCCGATAGATCCTGATCCCAGGGTTTGGTCGAGGCCGCAGTGGAGGCAGTCATGTCAGATGGGCCTGATGTTCAAAAGCACGGGTCTTCAGGGCGTGGCATTGCGCTGGCGCAACAAAGAACCCAAAGCCATGACATGTTGACTCACACGGGCTTTGTCTTCGGCGCTGGCAAATTTGGAATAGGGCTTGAGCAAGTTGACCAACTGCGCATAGATTTTTGGGTTTCCCGCCAAACACTCGCGCTGGTGCAAGTAGTCGGATTCGCCTGTGAAGTTGCCGATCAGTCCACCGGCTTCGGTGATCAACAAAGCCCCTGCGGCCATGTCCCAAGGCGAAAGGCCAGTCTCAAAAAAACCGTCGCTGAAGCCTGCAGCCACATAGGCCAGGTCCAAGGCAGCAGCACCGGGGCGACGCAAGCCTGCGGTGCGTTGCATCACATCAGCCATGACGCTGAGGTAGGTAGGGAAGTCGTCCCCAGGACGAAATGGAAACCCTGTGGACACCAGGCACTCTTGCAAGCGGGTGCGCTTGCTCACACG
>JBEAMY010000071.1:0-8218 GCA_041165725.1 Pseudomonadota bacterium | reverse complement strand
AAAGCGCATTTGTCGTCGGTTGAGGCGGCGGCGATCACCTTCGCACCTGCGGCCTTGGCAAGTTGAATGGCGGCCGTGCCCACACCACCGGCAGCACCCAGCACCAACACGGTTTCACCGGCTTTGAGCTGGGCGCGGTCCATCAGGGCATGCCAGGAGGTGGCGTAAATCATGATGAAGGCTGCGGCATCCACGGGGGGAAATCCGTCGGGCAAAGGCATGCACAGCTTGGCGGGGGCCAAGGTGTGGGTGCCAAAACCACCCGTGCCATTGAGGCAAGCCACGGCCTGACCCGGCTTCAAATGGGTCACGCCCTCGCCCACTGATCGAACCACGCCGGCATATTCAGAGCCCGGAACAAAAGGCAACTCGGGCTTCATCTGATATTTGTTCTGCACGATCAGCAGATCAGGAAAGTTCAGGCTGGCTGCCTGAATCTCAATCAACACTTCGCCCGCTTTGGGCGTGGGTGTGGGCAGTTCCTTCCAGTTGAGTGCATCAACACCAACAGGGTTTTCGCAAAGCCAGGCGTGCATGGTGGGGCTCCCGAGTCAAAAATGGATTTGCTTATTTTCATGCCACAATACCTGCCATCTGCCGCCTCCAGTCGCCGCAGCATCAGCAATTTAGCTGGAGCCCGTTGCAAACAAGCCTGTTTGCCCCGCTTGGCTCAACTTCCCAACCTGCCAACACCTCCACTGGGTGGCCATGGGCCAAAAGGATTGGCGTCATGCGTCTGAATCAAGACGCTCATCTATGAAATTTGAAGACCTGAACTTGGCTCCGGCCATTCTCAAAGCCATTCGTGAATCCGGCTATGAGTCCCCCACCCCCGTGCAAGCGCAAGCCATCCCAGCCGTCATGAGCGGCAAAGACGTTCTTGCTGGCGCACAAACCGGAACCGGCAAAACCGCTGCGTTCACCCTCCCCATCTTGCACCGCTTGGCCATGAGCCGCAGCGTGACCAATCGCTTTGGTGTGTTTGGCATCCGCGCTCTGGTGCTCACCCCAACGCGCGAGCTTGCGGCTCAGATCGAAGAATCGGTCCAGACCTACGGCAAGCACTTGCAACTCAAAGCGGCCGTGATCTTCGGTGGCGTGGGTCAAAACCCCCAGGTCGAGGCTTTGCGCCGAGGCGTCGACATTCTGGTGGCCACGCCGGGCCGTTTACTCGATTTGGCCCAGCAAGACCTCATTGACCTGAGCACGGTTCAAGTGCTGGTGCTCGACGAAGCCGACCGCATGCTTGACATGGGCTTCATCCACGATGTGCGCAAAGTGCTGGCCTTGGTGCCCAAAGAAAAACAAAGCCTGTTGTTCTCGGCCACCTTCAGCGACGAGATTCGCCAGTTGGCTCAAGGCCTGTTGCGAACCCCTGAAGTGATTCAGGTCACGCCCAAGAACACCACGGTGGAACGCATCCGTCAGATCGCAGTTCCGGTGGGCCGCCAACGCAAAAACGATTTGCTCGCGCATCTGATTCAATCGAACAACTGGAGCCAGGTTCTGGTGTTCACGCGAACCAAATTCGGTGCCAACAAGGTGAGCGATTACCTGAACCAACAAGGCATTTCGTCCATGGCTTTGCATGGCAACAAAAGCCAAACGGCCCGAACCCAAGCGCTGGGCGGATTCAAGACGGGTGAGTTGCGTGTGTTGGTCGCCACCGACATCGCTGCTCGCGGCATCGACATCGATGAACTTCCCCATGTCGTCAATTACGACATCCCCAACATCACCGAAGACTACGTGCACCGCATTGGCCGCACGGGCCGTGCCGGCTCTGAAGGCGAAGCCGTGAGCTTGGTGTCTGTGGACGAAGCCGGTTTCATGCAAGAGATTGAACGGTTCATTCAGCGCGAAGTGCCTGTGGTCCAGATGGAAGGCTTTGGCCCCGAAGAGGGCGAAACCGCTCAACCCATTGCCATGGGTCGCCAAACCCTTTGGGGCGGATTGGGCAAACCGCCCAGCCGCGACGCCATGGCCGCAGCTTCGCGCGCAGCGCGCCAAGAAATGCTGCAACGCATCCGCGAGAAAAAAGCAGGCCAAGGCACAGAGCGCCCTTCACGACCCGCAAGGCCGCATGCCGCGAAGTCGGCTGCACAAGCCCCTAACGCCAGTGGCAGTGGCCATGCAGAGGACGGTGAATTCAACGAGGTTCCGCGCAGTACCGAGCCCAGATCGGCAGGTGGGCCCGGCATTGCAGGTGCAAACGGTGATGCGGATCGTCGCAAACGCCGCAGTCGCAATCGCCGCCGTGGCGGCGGCGCGGGCGAAGCCTCGCAACCGCGCGTGCCCGGTCAGCCTTCGCTGCAAGACGGCCCACGCGAATCCAGCCGCGACGATTGGGAAGAGGATGATTTCCAGCCGCGCGCGAATGCCCACCTGGGCACGCAATCGGGCGTGAATGCATTCGGTCACCGTGGCAACCGTTCTGGCAACGGCCAGCCCGATCCGACCAAGACTTCCATCGATCTGATGTCACGCAAAGGTGGCGGCGGCGGCGGCGGACGCAACCGCCATCGCGGCGGCGGCGGTGGTGGTGGTGGTGGCGGCGGTCGCCGTTATCCCTGATTCAAACCCGGCATTCAGGAATCGGCGACACCAAAGGCTCGCCGCTGAAGTGGGCCTTGAGGTTGGCCAACGCAAGGTCTGACATGGCCTTGCGGGTTTCGAAGGTGGCGCTGCCCACGTGCGGTGTCAGCACCACGTTTTGCAAATTGCGCAGCTCGGCACTCACCTTGGGCTCATCTGCAAACACATCCAGACCCGCACCTGCAATCTGCTTTTTCTGCAAGGCTTCGATGAGCGCGGCCTCGTCGACCACAGAGCCTCTGGCCACATTGACCAAATAGCCCTTGGGGCCCAGTGCCTTGAGCACCGATGCGTTGATGAGGTGTTTCGTGCCAGGGCCACCCGGCGTGATGACGACCAAAAAGTCCACGTTGGCCGCAAGTGCTTCGGGCGTGGCGTGGAATGAATAAGGGAGTTCGCCCTTGGGACTGCGTGCGGTGTAGCTGATGTGCATGTCAAAGGCCAAGGCACGCTTGGCGATGGCTTGCCCAATTCGCCCCATGCCCACAAGGCCCAGTCTGGAGCCAGAGAGTTTTCGGCTCAGCGGAAACGGACCATCCACCCAATCGCTGTTGCGAACAAACCGATCGGCCTGCGGCAAGCGACGGGACACATTGAGCAAATGCGCCATGGCCAAATCGGCCACGTCGTCGTTGAGCACATTGGGCGTGTGGCTGATTCGAACACCACGATCCAGCGCGGCCTTCACATCGACACCGTCATAGCCCACACCCACCACAGAAATCATTTCGAGATTGGGCAACAAGGCCATGAGCTTGGCTTCAACTTTGGAATCGCCACCGCCCACGATGGCGCGAATGCGTTGCAACGCGTTGGGGTCGGTGATGTGATCTTTCTCGTGGACCACGTATTGCTCGTTGAGGGCCTGGGCCATGTAAGGCATGACCTGCGACACCAGCATCACATTGGGGGTTTCAGCATTCATGGCTGGTCTCCTTGGTAGAACAGTTTCAAGATAGGCCCTTGAGGGCGGTGTCGGCCAAACCGCTGGCTCGGCAATCGGCAATGTACTGGCGAATGATGTCGGCGTAGGACGCGTCCGAAGTCAGCCCCAAGCGCGCAGCGCGCGGCGAATTGGCCGCTTTGGGCCAGTTGTCCACGATGCGCGCGATGGTGTCGTCGCGTTGAAAGCGCACACGGGCACGAACCGCAGGACCGGCCACCTCTTCAAGGGCTTTGAGCATTTCGGCCACGGTGATGTTGATCCCCGCCAAATTCATGGCGCTTCGACCCTGATAGGCCTCGCGATCTGCTTCAAAGACCCGAATCAGGCCTTCGATGGTCTTGCCCGGTGAAGACACCGGATGGGCCACATCGGGGTCAACCGGGCAAATGGCTTCGACGCCCGCCAAAGGCTCGCGAATGATGCCGCTGAAGAAAGAAGAAGCTGCACCATTGGGTTTTCCGGGACGAACGCTCACCGTCATGAGGCGTGCACTGCGGCCATCGATGTAGCCTTTGCGGGTGTAGTCGGCGACCATGTGTTCGCACATGAGTTTGTGCGTGCCATACGAGGTTTGCGGACAAGGCAGGGTGTCGTCGTCGACCACTGCGGGCAAGGGGTGCGCAGGGTCGGGTCCATAGACGGCAATCGAACTCGAAAACACCAAGCGGGGTGATTGACCACCGTGCCTGAATGCGTCCAGCAATGCGCGGGTGGAATCCAGGTTGGAACGCAAGCCCAAATCAAAGTCGGCCTCGCACTCACCTGACACCGCCGAAGCCAAATGGAACACACCATCGAATGAGGTGCTGGCAAAGCCTTTGCATTGATCGAGCAAAGGCCCAGTGAGCACGCTGACTTTGGCGTGGTTGGCCAGGTCTGCAGGCGGCGCAAATTGATCGGCGATCACGATGTTGTCGATGGCCTTGCCAGCAAGTTGGCCCTTGGCCAACAAAGCACGGGTGAGTCGTGCGCCAATGAAACCGGCGCCACCGGTGATCAACAATTTCATGAGGGGCTTCCTTTACTTTTGGTGTTAGGTTTGGGTTTAAGTTTGTTTTTCGATTTGGATTTCAGCCACCCGCCCTCTCCGAGTCGCCACTGTCCCAATTCCATGTGGGTGGTGGCGGCCTGGCGCGCAGCTTCTGGGTTTCGGTCTGCTATCGCTTGAACAATGGCGCGGTGCTCGTTGCGCACCTGTTGCATGAAGTCGCTGCTTCGGGCTTCGTTGTGTTTGGTGACTCTCATGGCGTCGAGCAGGTATTGCTCCAGAAAACCAATGAGTCTCACAAATTGGGTGTTGTTAGAGGCCTCAGCAATTGCACGGTGAAACGCAAAGTCTTCAGCGACACCATCGCGCCCAGAGTCGGTGGCGTCGTCAATGGCTTTGAGGGCTTTCCACAGGGTTTTGATCTGAGCGGCCTTGGCGCGCTCGGCCGCGAGAGGGGCCATTCCTGACTCGACAACACGGCGCAATTCCATCATCTGAACCACGCCTTGAATGGAGCCCAGCAAAGACAAATCAGGTTGCCAAGCCCGATGGCGCTGGGGAACCACATACATGCCCGAACCCTGTCGCGATTGCAACAGGCCTTGGCTGCGCAACTGGTGAACCGCCTCGCGAACCACAGAGCGAGAAACCGAATGCTGCTCGCACAAACGGGCCTCTGTAGGGATTCGTTCATTAGGAAGCCAGACCCCTGCCTCGATTTGTTCCCTGAGTCGATCTGCCAGTTGGTCGGACAAACGCCTGGCCTGGAGTTTGATGCCCAAGGGCTCAAGAAGAGAACGGCTGGAAGAGGCTGGGGTTAAATCGGCCATTTCGTCAGGTTATCAGACAAATTCGGGACAAACAACGGGAAATCACTGATGCCCCCAGCTCCCGAACCCCCGTATGGTTCAGCCTCGAGTCAACCGGGTCGGTATTGTTCCGACCCGTCCAACCGATTGAGGAATTCATGGCCAGCGTCAGCATTGATCACGTTAAAAAGCGTTTCGGGGAAGTCGAGATTCTCCATGGTGTGAGCATCGAGATCCCAGACGGTTCGTTCACTGTGCTGGTGGGCCCATCGGGTTGTGGCAAGTCCACGCTGCTGCGCATGGTCGCCGGATTGGAAAACATCACAGAAGGCACCATTTCAATTGGTGGCAATGTGGTGAACCAGGTGGCCCCCAAAGAGCGCGACATCGCCATGGTGTTCCAGAACTACGCCCTCTACCCCCACATGACCGTGCGCGACAACATGGCGTTTTCGCTGGCACTGGCCAAAGTGGACAAAACCAAAATTCAAAACCGCGTCAATGAAGCCGCTGGCATCTTGGGCCTGACCCAACTGCTGGACCGCTACCCTCGTCAGCTCTCTGGCGGCCAGCGTCAGCGCGTGGCCATGGGCCGCGCCATCGTTCGCGATCCTCAGGTGTTCTTGTTCGACGAACCCCTCTCTAACCTGGACGCCAAGTTGCGCGTTGCCATGCGCACCGAGATCAAGGAACTCCACCAGCGTCTCAAAACGACTTCCATTTATGTGACCCACGATCAGATTGAAGCCATGACCATGGCCGATCAAATCGTGGTGATGCACGACGGCATCATTGAGCAAATCGGCTCTCCCTTGTCTTTGTATGACAAACCCGCCAACAAATTCGTGGCCGGCTTCATTGGCTCTCCCGCCATGAACTTCATCAAGGGCACTTACCGTTCAGGCACTCAGGCCACCATCGAAACGACCACTGGCGAGCGACTTCCCTTGCCCGAACTCAAGCAGGCCATGACCGACGGCCAGCCCATTGAATTTGGCATTCGCCCCGAACACCTCGACATCGCCGACGACGGCTTGGGTGTCGAAGTGGTGGTGGTTGAGCCCACAGGGTCAGAAACCCTGGTGCTCTCGCGCCTGGGTCAGCAAGATGTGCTCGCCGTCTTCCGCGAACGCCACAACTTTGCTCCGGGACTCAAGGTCAAGCTGCGCCCCCGCTTGGCCAATTCCCATGTGTTTGATCCCGTCAGCGGTCACCGGGTCTCCGTCTGACATTCAAAGGTACAGGCCCTTTCTTTTTTCCTAAAAACCACTCTGAGGAGATCGCAATGTCCACACGCCAATTCTCAAGGCGCGATGCGCTGAAATCTGGTGCAGCTATCGCTGGCGCAGGTGCACTGGCTAACCTGAGCCTCTTTGCCAATTCATGGGCCGCCGCCAATGAATGGAAACCAGAAAAAGGCGCCAAGCTGCAGATCCTGCGCTGGAAGCGTTTCGTGCAAAGCGAAGAAGATGCATACATGGCTCTCATCGCCGCCTTCACCAAGGCCACTGGCGTTGAAGTCAAGGTCCTCAATGAATCCCTCGACGACGTGCAGCCCAAGGCCAGCGTTGCGGCCAACACGGGTCAGGGTCCAGATCTGTTCTGGGGCCTGTACTCTTTGCCCCACCTCTTCCCGAATAAGTGTTTGGACGTCACCGATGTCGCCGATTACTTGGGCAAAAAGTACGGCGGCTGGGTTTCGACTGCGGTGACCTATGGTCAATCCAAAGGCCGCTGGATCGCTCTGCCTGCTGCCTACAACGGCAACGTCATCAACTATCGCCAAAGCATGATCGAAAAGGCCGGCTTCAAGTCTGTGCCCACCGATACCGCCGGCTTCTTGGAACTGATGAAAGGCCTCAAGGCCAAGTCCACCCCCGGTGGCTTCGCACTGGGCCGCGCCTCTGGTGACGGCAACGCCTGGGTTCACTGGGCTATGTGGTCACACGGCGCCAATCTGGTCGACAAAAACGACAAGGTCGTCATCAATTCACCCGAGACCGTCAAAGCCCTCGAGTACATCAAGGCGCTGTCCGACACCTTTGTGGACGGCACTGCATCCTGGAACGACTCTTTCAACAACAAGGCGTTCTTGCAGAGCCAGATTTCCCTCACCAACAACGGTGTGTCCATTTACGCAGCCGCCAAAGCTGGTGCAGCCACAGACCCCAAGATGAAGGAAATCATGGACGACATGAACCACTCTTTGTGGCCTGTCGGTCCGGTTGGCAAGCCCACAGAGTTCCACATTGCCTACCCCATGATGGCCATGAAGTACTCCAAGTTCCCCAATGCCTGTAAGGCCTTGCTGAGCTTCACCATGGAAGCAGCCAACTACGACAAGTGGCTCGAAGGTGGTGTGGCATACCTGACCCATCCTCTCAATGCTTACGACAACAACCCAGTCTGGAAATCCGATCCCAAGCTGTCCATGTTGCGTGACGTGGGCAAACGCACCCTGACTGCTGGTGGCGAAGGCTCCGTGGGCGAAAAAGCCGCCTCTGCACTGGCCGACTTTGTGATGCTCGACATGGTGGCCTCTGTGTGCACGGGTCGTGCCACCATTAAGGAAGCCATCAGCGTGGCTGAGCGTCAAGCCAAGCGCATCTACCGTTAAGCCGGAGTCAGGAGAACACCATCGTGTCACATGCAGTTGCCTCAACATCCCTGTGGTCGCGAATGATGAATTCGCGCAACGCATTGGGTTGGCTTTTCATGCTGCCTACGGCGGTGTTTCTTCTGATGTTTTTGGTCTACCCGCTGGGCTTGGGCATCTGGTTGTCGTTCACCGACGCCAAGATTGGCCAACCCGGCGAGTTTGTTGGCCTAGAAAACTACATCTGGATCATCGAAGATCCCAAGTTCCAAACGGCAGTTTTT
>JBEAMY010000070.1:0-9718 GCA_041165725.1 Pseudomonadota bacterium | reverse complement strand
TAAGGATTACCCATGGTTTGTTTAAACCATCTCGCTCAGGGTTAATTAAACCGAATCACTTGTTCTGACCCCGATATGAGGGGTTCGACGTCAAAGGCTTTGTCGCCATCAGGATTGGCTTGACCGGTTGCGCGCAAATTTGAAAAGCCAAATTGCTCGCGGTCCATGAGGTGAGACGGCACCACGTTTTGCAAAGCGTGCAGCATGTTGTCCAAGCGGCCCGGATGGCGGCGCTCCCATTCGCGCAGCATCTCGCCCACTTGCTGGCGTTGCAAGTTGTCCTGACTGCCGCACAAGGTGCAGGGAATGATGGGAAACGCGCGATGCTCGGCCCAGATGCTGAGGTCGGCTTCACTCACCAACGACAAAGGCCGGATCACCACATGGCGTCCATCGTCGCTCACCAACTTGGGTGGCATGGCTTTGAGCTTGCCCCCAAAAAACATGTTCAGCAGCAAGGTCTGCAAGATGTCATCGCGGTGGTGGCCCAGCGCAATTTTGGTCGCACCCAACTCGTCGGCCACGCGGTACAGGATCCCTCTGCGCAAACGGCTGCACAGGCTGCACATGGTTTTGCCTTCGGGGATTTTTTCTTTGACGATGGAATACGTGTCTTGGTTTTCAATGTGAAACGGCACGCCCAATTGGCTCAGGTAACGGGGCAGCACATCGGCAGGAAAGCCCGGCTGTTTTTGATCGAGGTTGACCGCCACCAATTCAAAGTGCACTGGCGCGCGCGCTTGCAACTTGAGCAAGATGTCGAGCAAGCCATAGCTGTCTTTGCCGCCCGACAGGCAGACCATGACCTTGTCGCCCTCTTCGATCATGTTGTATTGAACAATGGCTTCGCCCACCAAACGGCAAAGCCGTTTTTCGAGCTTGTGCATCTCGCGCTGGTGACGGCTTGAAGCCGCATGAAGCTGGGCAGGATTGAGATCAGCAGGATGATTCATCGCGTCACCACAAACCGGTTTCCATGCGAATGGCCACTTCGCAATCGTCAAAGATTTCAAGCTTGGCAATGCGCACCCTCACGCCCACCACGCCAGGCAATTGCAACAAACGGTTGGCGAGCTTGCCGATCAAGGTTTCGAGCAGGTTCACGTGTTCGGCGGTGCACTCATCAATGATGATGGCGCGAACCTTGCGGTAATCCAGCACATGGGTGATGTCGTCATCTTGCGGATGCAAGGGCTGTGAGCCCATGTTGAGCTCAGCATCCACTTGGATGGGCTGAGGCGTGGTTTTCTCGTGCGCCAAGATGCCCAGGTTGGCATCGAAGCGCAAGCCACTGAGGGTGAGGGTTTGGTGGCCCTTGGTCATCATGATGAAGAACCCATGAGAGAGAAATCGCGCTCAAAGCGCATGAGGTGCTGCCCGCCATCAACCACCAAGGTCGTACCTGTCAGGGCGGGATTGGAGAGCGCGAACACCACGGCTTGCGCCACATCATCTGGGGTTGATGATCGGCCCAATGGCGAGAGTCGGTGCAAGCGATCGAAGTCATCGGCCGAGAGCATCTGGCTGGTGAGGGTGAGGCCAGGCGCCACACCCACCATGCGCAATGTGGGGGCGAGGGCTTGCGCCAGCAAGGTGTTGGCCGATTCCAGTGCTGCCTTGGACAAGGTGTAACTGAGAAAGTCGGGGTTGGGGTTCCAGAGCTTTTGGTCGAGCAGGTTCACCACCGCACCGCGCGCTTGCCGTTGGCTCAGGTGGCGATGCAACTCCACCGCCAACACAATCGGCGCTGCGGTGTTGCTGGCCATGTGCGCTTGCAAAGCGGCGTACGAAAAACTTTGAGCCTCATCAAATTCGAATTGCGAAGCGCTGTTGACCACAGCATCCATTTGCCCCAAGGCCTGCACCACCTGTTGAATCAGTCCTCGCGTGGCTGCCTCATCGCTCAGATCAGCTTGAACCACGGTGCAACGCACCCCCAAAGCCTCGCATTCGCGGGCTGTGGCTTGGGCTTCATCGGGCGAATGGCGATGGTGAATCGCCAACGACCAACCTTGGGCGGCGAGGGCCAAGGCCATGTGCCGCCCAAGGCGCTTGGCAGCACCGGTGACGAGCACAACACCGCGGTCAGCTTGGGCAAAAGGGCTAGAGGGCATTCGGGGACAATGGCCAGTTATGAATTCAGTGCCAAGTGTACCGAGCCCTCCGCAACACCAAGGGCAATCCCCTCTTTTGCAGCACCTCATTGAGGTGATGGCTGAGGCGGGCGGCTGGTTGCCCTTCGATCGCTTCATGCACTTGGCCTTGTATGCCCCGGGATTGGGCTATTACAGCCGGGCTCATGCGCAATCGCGCCGCATCGGCGTCATGCCTGAGGGCGGCAGCGACTTCGTCACCGCGCCTGAGCTTTCGCCTCAGTTTGGCCGCGCGCTGGCCCAATCGGTTCGGCAAGCCTTGCAGGTCACGGGCACGCGGCGTGTCATCGAATTTGGTGCGGGCCAAGGGACGCTGGCCGCACAGTTGTTGACGCATTTGGGCGATGCCATCGATCATTACGACATCGTTGAGGTCTCGGCGGGCATGCGCAGCTTGCAGCGCGAGGCTTTGGTCGCTTGGGGCCACAAAGCGCGTTGGCTCGATGCCTGGCCCGATGCGGCCGAGGCGGTGGTGGTGGCCAACGAATTGTTCGATGCCATGCCGGTTCAATTGCTGCACCGAAAGTCGGGCGTCTGGCATGAACGCGGTGTGAGCTGGGACGCCGCTTCGCAGCAGCTGGTGTGGTTGGATCGGGTCACCGATTTGCGCCCGCCTTGCGAGGTGCCCGGCGCGCACGATCACTTGTGCGAAATTCATCCACAGGCCGAGGCCTTTGTGCGCTCCCTGGCCGAGCGCTGGCAAAAAGGCGCTGGCTTTTTCATCGACTATGGGTTCCCCGAAGCCGAGTACTACCTGCCACAGCGCCACATGGGAACAGTGATGTGTCACCAAGCGCACCGAAGCGACCCCTATCCCTTGCACGCCGTTGGCGACAAAGACATCACGGCTCATGTCAATTTCAGTGGTTTAGCGCTCAGCGCACAGGATGCTGGCCTTCAGGTTTTGGGCTACACCAGCCAAGCACACTTTTTGCTCAACAGCGGTTTGTTGCAAGGCTTGGATCAAGCGCCAATGCCCGATCAAGTCATGGCGATGAAGTTGGTCAACGAGCATGAAATGGGCGAACTCTTCAAGGTCTTGGCCTTGGGGGTTGGTGAGCCTTGGTTGCCAATGGGCTTTGCCCGCAACGACCGCAGTCACAGGCTGTGAACCATGTGGCGCTGGCTTCTTGTGGTCTTCATCAGCCTCTTGCTTGTTCAAGGCATCTGGCCTTGGCTGAGCCGATTTGGTTTTGGCCGTTTGCCCGGAGACATTCATTTTGAATGGATGGGGCGCGAATTTCATTTGCCCATCACCACCACGCTCATCCTCAGCGGGGTTTGTGCGCTGATTGCCAAATTGCTTTGAGCTCTTTGGGTGTTGGAAATTAACTGGTTCATGCCAGGTTCACACATGACCGATAGGATTGCACAAAAAGGATCCCAAGATGAGCGACATCAAGCCCCTGTCTGAACGCAAACGAACTACCCCGCGTGCGGTGTGGGTCACAGCGGTGGTTTTGCTCGCAGTGGCACTTGGCGGAGCCTGGCTGGTTTACCAGCGGCTCAATCCGCCAGAGGCAGCATCGGCGCCCAATGCCAACGGATCTGCGCCTTCATCACCACCTTCAACGTCCTCAGGTGGTCAGGGTAGTCAGGGCGGTGGGCAAAGCTCAGGCCAAGCGGCCTCAAAGTCAGGCGGATCTGGTCGACCGGGTGGCCCAGGTGGCCCAGGTGGCCAGGGTGGCCCGGGGGGTGAAGGTCGTGCTCAGCCTGTGAGCGCGGGCGAGGTCAAACGCATGGATGTGCGCCAATGGGTCAAGGCCCTGGGCACACTCACCGCACTCAACACGGCAATTGTTCGCGCCAAGGTGGATGGTGAGCTTGTTGCCGTGCTTTTCAAAGAAGGTCAGATGGTTCAAGCGGGCGAGGTGCTGGCCCGCATCGATCCGCGAAGCCTGGATGCGCAAGTCTTGCAAGCCCAAGGTCAACTCGCCAAAGATTCGGCGCAATTGGCCAATGCTCAGCTTGACCTCAAGCGTTACGAAGACTTGCTGGCCAAAGGGGCGATTGCCCGTCAGCAAGTCGAGACCCAATCGGCATTGGTGAGGCAGTTGCAGGGCACTGTTGAGTCGGACCAAGCCCAGCTCAAGTTGGCCCAACTTCAACGCAGCTTCTCGGATGTGCGTGCACCCATCTCTGGGCGCTTGGGCCTCAAGCAAGCCGACTTGGGCTCGCTGGTTCGCAGCTCGGACCCCAATGGTTTGGTGAGCATCACGCAGACCCATCCCATGGCCGCGGTATTTGCAATTCCTGAAATTCATGTCGCAGACTTGCAGCGGCAATTGCGCGCTCGCCAACCGATTCGCGTTGAGGCGTGGAGTCGCGATGACAACAGCTTGCTCGCTGCCGGTGTGGTCGACAGCACCGACAACGCCATCGACACCTCCACTGGCACTTTGCGCATCAAAGCCAGTTTGCCCAATCCCAAAGGCGAGTTGTTCCCCAATCAATTTGCCAACATCCGTTTGTTGATCAACGACCTCAAAGACACGCTCGCTGTGCCCACCGCTGCAGTGCAGCGTGGTGCCATCGGCACTTTTGTGTATGTGGTGGGTGAGGGCGGCAAGGTCAAAACAGAGAAGGTCACTTTGCTCGCTGTGGAAGGCGACTGGCAAGCGGTCAAGGGCAATCTTCAGCCTGGTGACCGTGTGGTCACCGATGGGGCCGACCGTTTGCGCAATGGTTCGGTGGTGAATGTGGTGGGTCGCAACAAGCCGTGAACCTCTCTCGCCCCTTCATCCTGCGGCCAGTGGCCACGTCATTGCTGATGTTGGCTTTGCTGCTCAGCGGGAGCTTGGCTTATCGCTGGTTGCCGGTGTCGTCTTTGCCTCAGGTCGATTACCCCACCATTCAGGTGCGCTCGCTGTATCCGGGCGCAAGTCCTGGGGTGATGTCCACAGGCGTGACTGCGCCGCTTAAGCGTCAGTTCGGTCAGATTCCTGGGCTGGAGCAAATGACCTCGGTGAGTTCGGCGGGTGCGTCCAGCATCACCTTGCGCTTCACCTTGGACACGCCTCTGGAAGTGGCTGAGCAAGGCGTTCAGGCCGCCATCAATGCGGGCACCAACCTCTTGCCCAGCGACATGCCCATGCCGCCGGTTTACAACAAGGTCAACCCAGCCGATGCGCCGGTGCTCACGCTGGCGCTGAGTTCGCCCTCCTTGCCCATCACCCGCGTTCACGATTTGGTTGAGAACCGACTTGCATTGCGCTTGTCGCAGGTTCAAGGCGTGGGCTTGGTGAGCATTGCAGGCCCCAGGCGGCCAGCCGTGCGCGTTCAGGTCAATACCCAAGCGCTGGCTGTGGCGGGCTTCACCTTGGACGATGTGCGCACCGCCATCACGGGTGCGAACGTCAATTTGCCCAAGGGCACTTTCGATGGACCAGCGCGAGCCTCCTCGTTGGATGCCAACGATCAATTGCAAACGCCAGAGGATTACGCGCGGCTCATCATCGCTTACAAGGGGGGCAACCCCTTGCGCTTGGGCGATGTGGCCGAAGTCGTAGAGGCCCCTGAGAACGCGCGCACAGCCGCATGGTCGGATTCCCAACCCGCGGTCTTGCTCAACATCCAGCGCCAGCCTGGAGCCAACGTCATCGAAACGGTCGAGCGCGTTCGCAAGATATTGCCCCAGATCCGCGCCAGCTTGCCCGAGTCGGTGGACTTGGCCATCGTCAGCGACCGCACCGACACCATCCGCGCTTCGGTGCGCGATGTGCAGTTTGAACTCATGTTGGCCGTGGCCTTGGTGGTCGCGGTCATCTTTTTGTTCTTGCGCAATCTGGCGGCTACAGCGGTTCCTGCAGTGGTCGTGCCACTTTCTTTGGTTGGCACTTTTGGTTTCATGCATTTGGCTGGTTTCTCGATCAACAACCTGACCTTGATGGCACTGACGATCGCCTCTGGCTTTGTGGTGGACGATGCCATCGTCATGATCGAAAACATCGCTCGCCATTTGCGCGAGCACCCAGATCGCCATCCTGTTCAAGCGGCTTTGGATGGGGCGCGTCAAATCGGCTTCACCATCATCTCGCTGACCTTCTCGCTGGTGGCGGTGCTCATCCCCTTGCTCTTCATGGGGGGTGTGGCTGGGCGACTCTTTCATGAATTTGCCATCACGCTGGCGGTGTCCATTCTGATTTCAGCGGTGGTTTCGCTCACCCTCACGCCCATGTTGTGCGCGCACTGGCTCAAGGCGGGTGCTGGGGCGCAAGACCACAGCCAGACCGATTGGCTCACGCCTTGGATCGCCGCCTACGAGCGCCGATTGCATTGGGTGTTGGACAGGCCGTTGCCGACCTTGCTGGCTTTTGCCCTCACCCTTGCGATGACGGTGGTGCTTTATGTGATGGTGCCCAAGGGCTTTTTCCCGCGCCAGGACACTGGCCTGATTCAAGGCTTCACCCAAGCCGAACAATCGATTTCATTTGCGGCCATGAGCGAGCGGCAACATGCCCTAGCGCAAGCCTTGATGCAAGACCCTGCGGTGGCGCACGTGAGCGCATTCATCGGCGTGGACGGGCAAAACCCCAGTCTCAACAATGGCCGCCTGAGTGTGCAACTCAAGCCCAAGCGTGAGCGCGACGACCTCGATACCGTGATCCATCGCCTTGCTGGCCGTGTGAAATCGGTCGATGCCATCGATGTGTTTTGGCAACCCGTTCAAGACCTCACCACCGAAGACCAGGTGTCTCGCACGCCTTATCGCTTCATGCTCACCGGCCCCAACGATCGCGAACTGGCCGATTGGGCCAAACGGCTGGAATCCGAGTTGAGTCAGCACCCAGCGCTCAGCATGGTGGCTACCGATTGGCAAGACCAGGGCTTGCAGGCCTATGTGGTGATCGACCGCGATGCGGCCAGCCGATTGGGGGTCAATGTCTCTGCGGTGGACAACGCGCTCTATAACGCCTTTGGCCAGCGGCTGATCTCAACCATCTTCACGCAGAGCAATCAATACCGCGTGGTGATCGAAGCCCAAGGTCAGTTTGAAGAAGGCATGCAAGCGCTGGAACGGATTCATGTGGCCTCGTCCACGGGCAAGCCTGTGCCCTTGTCCAGTGTGGCCAGGATTGAAACCCGCCCTGCAGTGCTGGCCCTCATGCGTGCCGATCAATACCCAGCGGTGACCCTCACCTTTGATCCCGCTTCGAAAGCGTCACTTGGTGAAGCCGTGCGTGCGATTGAGAAAGCCTGGCAAGGCTTGTCGGCGCAAGGGCTGCCCGCCAGCATCAGTGCGCAATTTGAAGGCGCGGCACTGGCTTTTCGTGCCAGCTTGGTGGACACCTTGTGGTTGATCTTGGCCGCTGTGATCACCATGTACATCGTCCTTGGTGTGCTCTACGAAAGCTACATCCATCCGATCACGATTTTGTCGACCTTGCCTTCGGCCGCCATCGGCGCTTTGCTGGCCTTGTGGGTGTCGAACACCGAGCTGGACTTGATCGCGGTGATCGGCATCATCTTGCTCATTGGCATCGTGAAGAAAAACGCCATCATGATGATTGACTTCGCTCTGGATGCCCAGCGTGTGCAAGGCATGAGTGCGCGGGCGGCCATCGAAAAAGCGTGTTCGCTTCGCTTCAGACCCATCCTCATGACGACGCTGTGTGCCTTGCTCGGCGCCTTGCCCTTGATGCTGGGCACGGGCGTGGGCAGCGAGTTGCGTCACCCATTGGGGCTGACGCTGGTTGGTGGTTTGATCGTCAGCCAATGGCTGACCCTTTTCACCACGCCTGTGATTTACCTCTGGTTTGACCGCCTCGTGCAGGGTTCGTCCAGGAGCGCACCGTGAACTTGTCCCATTGGGCCACGGTGCGGCCTGTGGCCACGACCTTGCTCAGCTTGGGGCTGGCCATTGCGGGCGTGCTGGCTTACTTCCAGTTGCCTGTGGCGCCCTTGCCCAAAGTCGAATACCCAGTGATTTCGGTGACCGCCAATTTACCTGGTGCCAGCCCCGAGACCATGGCGGCGACTGTGGCCACGCCGCTTGAGCGTTCGCTGGGCGTGATTTCTGGGGTCAATGAAATGACCTCGTATTCCTCGGATGGCAGCACGCGGGTGAGCTTGCAATTTGATCTCTCGCGCAACATCGACGATGCTGCCCGCGAAGTGCAAGCGGCCATCAATGCAGCGCGTCCCATGTTGCCCACGGGCATGCCCAGCTTGCCCACTTACCGCAAGGTCAATCCGGCCAGTGCACCCATCTTGATCATTGCGCTCACCTCGCCCAGTCTTTCCCGAGGGCAAATTTACGATGTGGCGTCCACTTTGCTTTCGCAGCGTTTGTCGCAAGTGGAAGGTGTGGGTCAGGTGTCCATCGGTGGAGGCGCTTTGCCTGCGGTGCGCGTCAACGTGAGGCCCAGCCAGCTCATGGCTCATGGTTTGTCTTTGGAAGAAGTGCGCACCACTTTGCTGGCGGGCAATGCCAATCGCCCCAAAGGCGTGATCGAAGATGCCCAGCGGTCTTGGCAAGTGGAGGCCAACGATCAAGCGCGCAACGCCAGTGAATTCGGCGATCTGGTCATTCGCCATGTCAATGGTGCGGCCCTGCGTGTGCGCGATGTCGCCGAGGTCAGCGAATCGGTGCAAGACAGTCGGGTCTATGGCGCAGCTGATGGCCAACCGGCGGTGATGTTGGTGGTCTTTCAGCAACCCGACGCCAACGTGATTGAAACCGTGGATCGCATCCACCAGCTCATGCCGCAGCTGCGCGCCAGCATCCCCAAAGAAATCCGCATGGAGGTGGTGCAAGACCGTACCCCCAGCATTCGCGCATCCATCGCCGAGATTCAAAAGTCGCTGGCGATTTCTGCGGGGCTGGTGGTCTTGGTGGTGGGCCTGTTCCTGAGGCGATTGCGAGCGGCCCTCATTCCCAGCGTGGCCTTGCCCTTGTCGCTGTTGGGCGCGGTGGTGGTCATGCATTGGCTGGGGTTCAGCCTGAACAACCTCACCCTCATGGCGCTCACCATCGCCACGGGCTTTGTGGTGGACGACGCCATCGTGGTGGTTGAAAACGTGTCGCGCCATTTGGAGCGAGGCATGCCGATACTTCAAGCGGTCCATCAAGGAACACGAGAAATCAGTTTCACCATCGTGTCCATCAGCTTGTCGCTGGTGGCGGTCTTCATCCCCATCTTGTTCATGGGTGGCGTGATGGGGCGACTGTTCCATGAATTCGCCGTCACCTTGTCAGCGGCCATTTTGGTGAGCATGGTGGTCTCGCTCACCACCACGCCCATGATGTGCGCACGATGGCTGGCCCCACGAACCTCCAGGGCCATCAGGCGCACACGGCCTCGTCGCATGAGGCGCTGGTACCGCCAAACCTTGGCTTGGTCGCTGCGACACCCCATCACCATGCTGGTTTTGCTGGCGCTCACGATAGGGCTCAACATCACGCTCTACCGCATCGTGCCCAAAGGGCTTTTCCCGCAGCAAGACTCAGGCCGTGTGTTCGGTTCGGTTCGGGCCGACCAAAGTGCATCCTTCGAGTCCATGCAGGAGCGATTGACCACCTTCATGAACGTGATTCAAAAAGACCCAGCGGTGGCCCATGTGAT
>JBEAMY010000069.1:0-2901 GCA_041165725.1 Pseudomonadota bacterium | reverse complement strand
ATGTGCGTTTTGTTCACCTCGTGGGCACGCGCGAAGACATCGCACCGCGACTGGCGCTCAGAACGGGTCATTACATGCCGCCCAGTTTGCTGGAAAGCCAGTTCAGGGATTTAGAACCGCCTGGCCCCGATGAATCGGCAATTGCCATGTCGGTACGACTTGATCCCGTCGAGATCGCCCGACAAGCTTTGCAACAACTCGCTTTGAACCAAATTCCCCACTGAGGCTCATTCATGATCGATTCCAAGACCTTCAGACTCGATGGCCGACTGGCCCTGATCACCGGTTCTTCTACCGGGATTGGTTTCGCCCTGGCCCGTGGCTTGGCCCAAGCTGGCGCTGAAGTCATCATCAATGCGCGCACAGCAGAGCGTGTAGAGCAAGCCGTCGAAACCCTGCGCAAGGAAGGACACAAGGTGCATGGCCAGGTCTTTGATGTCACTCAAGAGGAATCGGTGACTCAGGCCATCGATCACGTCGAGTCCAAGATCGGCCCCTTGCACATTCTGGTCAACAACGCAGGCATGACGCGACGCGCTCCCTTGCACGAATTCAGTTTTGCAAATTGGCAGCAAATTTTGCAAACCAATTTGGACAGTGTGTTCTTGGTGAGTCGCGCTGTGGTGCAGCACATGCTGCCAAGGCGCGCAGGAAAAATCATCAACATCTGCTCGGTTCAATCCGAGTTGGGTCGCCCGGGCATCTCGCCCTACATGGCCACCAAGGGGGGCCTGAAGATGCTGACCAAAGGCATGGCCATCGACTGGGGTCCTCTTGGCATCAACGTCAATGGACTGGGCCCCGGCTATTTCAAAACCGAGTTGACCCAAGCACTGGTCAACGACGAGACGTTCAGCAATTGGCTGACTCAGCGCACGCCCTCTAGGCGCTGGGGTGATGTGTCTGAATTGGCCCCTGCCGCGGTATTTTTGGCCAGCGATGCCGCTGCATTTGTGAACGGTCACATCCTGTATGTCGATGGCGGTGTGACCGCTCAACTTTGACCCTTTGGATTCAACAAGGAATTACTCATGAAAGCACTTGTTTGTCATGCCCCTCACGATCTGCGCCTGCAAGACTGGCCTGCAGAGCCTTTGCAAGCTCATCAACTCCGAGTCCGCGTGGCCTTTGGTGGCATTTGTGGATCGGATTTGCACTACTACCACGAAGGTGGATTTGGGACTGTTCGCATTCAGCACCCCATGGTGCTTGGGCACGAGGTGTCGGGTGTGATCACCGAATTGGGTGCACAAGTCAAACGCGCAGACCTCAAACCCGGTCAAACGATTGCGATCTCGCCCTCTCGCCCTTGCGGCCACTGCGAGTACTGCTTAAGCGGCATGCCCAACCACTGTCTGGACATGCGCTTTTACGGCAGCGCCATGCGCAACCCCCACATTCATGGCGCGTTTGCCGAAGAGGTCATCATCGAGGCGCATCAGGCTCATGTGCTTGCACCTTCGGTCAGCCTCTCGATGGCGGCGTGTGCCGAGCCCATCTCAGTGGGTTTGCATGCCATTCAACGTGCTGGCAGTGTGTTTGGAAAAACCGTTTTGGTCACCGGATGTGGACCCATTGGTAATTTGTTGATCGGTGGCTTGCGCCGAGCTGGCGCCTCGCGAATCGTGGCGGTCGATGTGAGCGACTACCCGCTGAGTGTGGCGCGCGCCATGGGCGCGGATGAGACCATCAACCTCAGCACCCAGGTGGATCGCCTGGAAGCCTTCAAGGCCGACAAGGGTCGAATCGATGTGATGTTTGAAGCGTCGGGCCACCCCAGTGCGTTACAAGCCAATCTCGAATTGATCAAGCCCAGAGGTGTGATCGTTTGTGTGGGCGTTGGCAACGACATCAGCTTGCCCATCAACCGCGTTGTGGCCAAAGAGTTGGAGCTCAGGGGAACCTTCCGCTTTCACGAAGAGTTCGCAACCGCTGTCCGTTTCTTGAACGAAGGCTTGATTGACCCCAGACCTGTGATCTCGCACATTGTTCCCAGCGATAAAGCAGTCGATGGGTTCCGCATGGCTGGCGATAAATCTCAGGCCATGAAAGTGCAAATCGACTTTGGGGCTGTTGCAGCCTGAGGCTTTGGCAAATATGGTCACCGCACAAGCCCCCGTCCGTTTGGCCATGCGCAATTTGCAAGCGCAGGTGCTGGACGAGCTTGGGGCCTCCATTGCAGGTGGTCAACATCCACCCGGCTCATCGATCCCTGTTGAAGCTGAGTTGTGTGCCCAATACGGGGTGAGCCGAACGGTGGTCCGTGAGGTCATCAAGTCGCTGGTGGCCAAGGGCATGCTGACCACTGGTCCCAAAGTCGGGACTCGTGTGTGCAACTCATCTGAATGGAATTGGTTTGATCCTCAGGTGGTGGCTTGGCAAGCGAGGTCGGGGTTTTCAAAAGATGTGCTGCGCGACCTGCAGGAGCTGCGCCGATTGATTGAGCCAGCGGCAGCAAGTCTGGCTGCTGAACGTGCCACGGCCGAGGATCTCGCCGATCTTGAAAAAGCCTACGAGGGCATGCGAGATGCAATTGAGCAACAAGGTGACTATGTGAGCCATGACTTGCTCTTTCACCAAGGTTTGCTCAAGGCCAGCCACAACCAGATGATCCGTCAGATGAGCCGTGCCATGGGTGCACTGCTGCTCACCAGTTTTGAGCTGTCGTCGCGCAAGCCCGGAGGGCCCGCGCAATCCCTTCCCCTTCATCGAGCGGTGCTTGATGCCATCCGAGATCGCGACCCAGATGCCGCCTTAAAAACTTCATTGGCGCAAATTGATGTGGCCAAAACCGATCTGGATCTCATGCTCACCTCTCGCCGCAAACCGCCCGATTTGTCCTCTTTTTCCAACCGCCTCATTGCCGCTGAATCCAAGCGTGCATGAGCTTTTTTCATCCCA
>JBEAMY010000068.1:0-5165 GCA_041165725.1 Pseudomonadota bacterium | reverse complement strand
TCTCGCCAATCCCACAGGGTGCCTTCAAACCACACCTGGGGTAGGGCGTCGCTGGGCAAGCGGGTGCGAGCAACAAAAGACAAGGCCAGTGGGGCCACATCGGCATCGGGTTTTGCCAGGGCTTTCAACAGGCTCACCCAAGGGGCCATGACGGTCTGGCAATCGGTGGCATGGTCATCCAATGCAGCCCGGCTGAGGACGGCCAGGCGATGCCGCAGACAGGCGTGCTCCACTGGGTTGCAATCGCTGGGGTTCACTGGAGGTAGCAAGGCCAGCAAGGGCTTGCGCAGACCCGGTAAGCGTTTGAGCATCAGCAAATCGATGCGCAGGTCTTCAAACCATTCGACAGCAAGACGTTGGGCAGGGCTCCAATTGTCGGCCACCCACTGCCCTGACCACGCTCGATGCCCAGCTGCGTGCATGATCATGAGTTGGTAACGGGTGAGGGCAGGTACGCCGTTCAAATCCTGCAAGACATCGGGCAGACCCAGGGCATCAAGCAACAGGCCAGGACTGATGCGGGCGGCCCCGGCATCATCCCCGGTGAGCGGCACCAAGCTGATGTCCTGGTTCCACAGCGCACGCAAGCTGAGATGGAGTTGTCGTTGCACATCCACCAGCAAATGGCCTTGGCGTTGCCGTTGCATCATCGCCACGCTGTCAGGGCTGATCAATGCAAAGTAATCCGCTTGGTGTTGTGGGTGTCGGGCATGAACTCTGGCCCCGTGCAGGACCCAGCGGCGCAAGCCTGCCAGCGACAACCAATGCAGGAGCTGGGGCACTTGGTTCAACAAGGGCAGCAGTCCAGGGCTGGGCTGAGTTTGCTGTAGACCGTGAATGGAGCCGGTTGTGGATTGCGTGAATTGCTCGATGAGTTGCAGGTACAGGCGCAACCCGTCTGAAGAGCCCAGGCGTCGCGCTGCGGTGGACAAGGTGCCCAGCAGGGGCGCAATGGCGGCGCTATTAGGTGATTTGTGCAGGACCTGAATCAGATGCATCACGTCGTTCAAATCGTCGTCACCCAGCTGGGTCACCACCTCGGGCCAGTGCATCAGCCATGCTTGAACGGGTGCAGCCCCTCGACCCAACTTGCCCAGTTGTCGGCCAATTCCCCACAAACCATGTTGTTGAGCTGGGGTTAAACGCTCCAGGATTTGTTCAACGCTGGCCTCAAAAGCGCTTTGTACCCCATCGAGCCGGCAGTCCAGTTCACGCCATGCCGCCAGCCATCGAGCGTCGTCAAAGGCAGGCTCAGCGGGAGCGGGGGCATGGCCGTACATGGCAAGTCGGCCTCAGGCGATCAGGGCCACAGGGCGTCGATGGCAAGATCCAGGCTGTGTCGAATGTCGGCGTCGTCGGTGATGGGACGAACCAGGGCCATGCGACAAGCCGCCCGGGGGGGGACGCCTTGAGCCAGCAGGCGTGCAGCGTAGACCAGGAGTCGGGTCGAAACCCCCTCCAACAGCCCATGGCCCTTGAGGTTACGGGCCGTGTGAGCGAGGTTCACCAGGGTGCGGGCGCGATCGGCATCCACACCAGTTTCACCTCGCAAGATGGCGATTTCTTGTTCTTCGTCGGGGTAATCGAACTCAAAAGCCACAAACCGTTGCTTGGTCGAAGGCTTGAGGTCTTTCATCAGGTTTTGATAACCCGGGTTGTAGGAAATCACCAGCTGAAAGTCAGGATGAGCGGTCACCGTTTCGGCTTTTTTATCGATGGGCAAACTGCGTCGGTGATCGGTCAGGGCATGAATCACTACGGTGGTGTCTGCACGCGCTTCCACCACTTCGTCAAGGTAGCAAATGGCACCGGTTCGGGCAGCTTGGGTCAAGGGGCCATCCACCCATCGGCTGCCTTGGGCATCGAGCAAAAAACGGCCGACCAGATCCGATGCGGTCATGTCTTCATTACAGGCTACGGTGATCAGGGGCCGGCCGAGTTTCCAGGCCATGTGCTCAATGAACCGCGATTTACCGCAGCCAGTGGGGCCTTTGACCATCACCGGCAGGCGGGCGGCATAGGCCGCTTCGTAAAGCGAAACCTCATCGCCTTGGGGCAAATACATCGGTTCATTGAGGGCGATCATGTTCACCCCTGCGTTCACTGATGAGCGCCCAGCTTATCGCGCCAGCCCGGGAACAATTTGTCGGCATCGCCTGGGAAGGATTCAAACGCGCGGGCGAATTCGCGATGCTCTTTGGCCCATTCGATGGGGTCGGCACCAGCTTTCCAGCAGTCGTAGGCTTGGCGCAGGCTTTTGGCACCCGCTGCAGGACTATCGATGTGGCCGTAGGAGCCGCCGCCAGCGGTGTTGATCACGTTTCCGTGCCCCAGGTTTTGGAAGAAGCCAGGCAAACGCAAGGCATTCATGCCCCCGGAAATGATGGGCGTGGTGGGCTTCATGCCAAACCATTGTTGCTTGTAAACCGGGCCTTGGTATTCATCGCGCTCAATGATGTAGGCAATCGCACGGTCGTCGGCCTCGCCTTCCATCTTGCCAAAACCCATGGTGCCCACGTGAATGCCAGAAGCACCTTGCAAGCGGCTCATCTTGGCCAGCACGTACGCGGTGTAGCCCCGCTTGGCGCTGGGGCTGGTGACTGCGCCGTGTCCAGCGCGGTGGTAATGCAAATACTGGTTGGGGTACTGACGCCTGGCTGTGGTGATCATGCCTGGGCCGCCCACGTAGCCGTCGACCAGAAAAGCCACTTTGTCACCATCGGGGCCAAACTGCTCCAGGATGTAGTCGGCCCGAGCCAACATTTCGTAGTGATCGTCAGCGGTGATGTTGGCCGAAAAGATCTTGGCTTCTCCGGTTTCATCCATGGCACGGCGCATGGCATCGACCACCAGGGGAATGGTTTTTTTCATGGGGGCAAAAGTCTGGTTGCCCTGGGGCTCATCGTTCTTGATGAAATCACCCCCCAGCCAGAATTCGTAAGCGGCTTTGGCAAAGGGCTCGGGGCGTAGGCCCAGCTTGGGCTTGATGATGGTGCCGGCAATGTAGCCGCCGTTGTGTATGGGGCGACCCAGAATGCGCCACAAGTCGCTGATGTCTTTGCTGGGGCCGTCAAAGAGTTGAATGGCGCGGGGTGGGACGAAGAAGTCATACATCTTGGCATGCTGAATGTCGCCCATGCCTTGGTTGTTGCCTATGCAAAGTGTCAGGAACGACACCATCATCATGCGGCCATCGGTGATGTTGCGATCGAACAAGTCGATGGGGTAGGCGATGCGCATGTCTTCCGTGGCTTCGTCGATGTGATAAACCAGCGCATCCACCCCTTTGGTGAATTCATCGGTGGTGCTCACTTCCACGTTGGTCCCGGTAGAAGACTCGGCGGCAAAGTGGGCGGCCGCTTCAAGGTAGCCATAGCCAGACTTGGGTTTCATTTTGTAGGCCACCAAAATGTGTTGGCCACCCGCCATCAGCGATTCTTCATTCAGGCTGAGGTCGGCGTAACGAGCGCTTTGATCCATGAGGTTCTCCGTTGGGTCATGCCCTGGACGTCAGGGCCTGGGGGAACTGTAAAAATTTCTTGAAATAAGGTAAATTCAAAAAAACTAGGCCATTGATTCAGTAAAAACTAAATGAAAAATGCAACTTTTCGACAACTGAGGGTGTTCAATGAAGTGGCCAAGCACTTGAGCTTTGCCCGTGCAGCAGCAAATTTGCACCTCACCCCACCCGCGGTGACCATGCAGGTCAAGGAGTTGGAGGGGCATGTGGGCATGCCCTTGTTTGAACGCAATGGGAAAAAGGTGAGCTTGACCACCACCGGCGAATACATGTTGGTGTACGCGCGCAAGATTCTGGCCACCATCAAAGACGCCGAGGATGCCGCTGCGCGGCTGATTCGGGCGGAAACCGGTTTGCTGACGATTGGCATGGTGAGCACGGCCAAGTACTTCCTCATGCGCATGCTGGCTAATTTTCGGGAAAGCCATCCTGGGGTAGACATTCAATTGGCTATCGGCAACCGTGACCAGTTGGTTCGCATGTTGCAGGCCAATGAGGTGGACTTGGCGGTGATGGGTCGCCCACCCAAAGAGCTGCAAACCCGTGCCGAGCCGTTTGCGGCTCACCCTTTGGTGTTTGTGGCATCGCCCAACCACCCTTTGGCTAAAGAAGGTGCCCTCACCGCGGAGGATTTGCGACCTCATGAATTTGTGGTGCGAGAGCAAGGCTCAGGCACGCGCGCAGCCATGGAGCGGTACTTTGAGGACCGCCACGTCAGCCCCAAACTCAAACTGCAAGTGACCAGCAACGAAACCCTCAAGCAAGCGGTGATGGCAGGCCTGGGGTTGGGTTTCGTGTCCCTGCACACCATTGGCAAAGAACTGGCATATGGCGATGTCGTGATGCTCAATGTGCTGGGCAGTCCGGTGGTGCGGGCCTGGAATGTGGTGCACATGCAGTCGCGCTTGCTTTCACCCATGGCCGAGGCGTTTCGCTACTACATGCTTGAAGAAGGCGAGGCCTTCATGGCGGCCCAATATGGTCAGCACATGGCCATGTGATCTTGGCGCAATGAAAGAATCCGTCGAATGACTCCAGACTTTCAAGCTCAGGCATTGGTTTTGGCCGCCGGCCGTGGCGAACGCATGCGACCCCTCACCGATCGCACCCCCAAGCCATTGTTGGCGGTGCTTGGACGCCCCTTACTCTGGTGGCCATTGCGGGCCTTGGCATTGGGCGGCGTAGATCGAGTGGTGATCAACACCGCCTGGTTGGGGGAGCAAATTCCCAAAGCCTTGGGCGAATCCATCGCTTGGCCCAACGGCGTGACCCAGCAGCTGAGCTATTCCATGGAGGGTGAAGACTTTGGTCGCGCGCTGGAAACCGCCGGGGGCATTCTGCGCGCCCTGCCTTTGCTGGACGATGTGTTTTGGGTGATGGCCGGTGATGTGTTCGCCCCCGGCTTTTCTTGCTCGGCCGAGGCGATGCGCACGTTCAGGGCCAGCGGCAAGATGGCCAAGATTTGGCTGGTTCCCAACCCTGAGCACAACCCAGGCGGCGACTTCGGACTGAACAATCAAGGTTTGGCCTTGGATTTACCGGCCGGTCATCCGGGCCGCACCTACACATTCAGCACCATTGGCCTGTACCGACGGGACTTTTTCACGCGCTGCGACGCGCCAGCACCAGCCGGTAACCCTCAGGG
>JBEAMY010000067.1:0-4949 GCA_041165725.1 Pseudomonadota bacterium | reverse complement strand
TTCAGCACCATTGGCCTGTACCGACGGGACTTTTTCACGCGCTGCGACGCGCCAGCACCAGCCGGTAACCCTCAGGGGGTTAGGGTGCCCTTGGCCCCGCTCTTGCGCCAAGCCATGGGGCGTGGCGAAGTCCTGGCCGAGGTTTTTGCAGGGGCATGGACCGACGTGGGCACGCCTGAAAGGCTGGCACAGGCACAATTGCTGACATGACCCACAACCCGACCCTTCACGCCCAGAGACTGGCCCGCCTAGCTGCCCAATTGGGTGAGGGTGGCGTGGCCGTTGTTCCCACCGCGCCCGAGGCGGTTCGCAATCGCGATTCGCACTTTCCTTACCGTCACGACAGCTATTTCTACTACCTCACGGGGTTCACCGAGCCCAACGCCACGCTGGTGGTGTTTGCAGGCGGCGAGAGCTGGCTTTTTTGCCAACCCAAAGACCTGGAACGCGAAATCTGGGATGGCATCCGACTGGGCCCGCAGGCTGCGGTCAGCGCGCTGGGCGTGACCCACGCATGGTCCAGCGATGAGCGAGATGCCCGCATGGCCGATGCCCTGGCCAACCAGCGTTGCGTTTGGTATCCGTTTGCCACGCACGCCGGGTTGGTCGGTCAGATCGATGGCTGGCTTCAGGGGCTTCGCGCCAAAGTTCGCATGGGCGTGCACTGCCCCAGCGAGCAGCGGGACTTGTGCGCCTTGCTCGACGAAATGCGCCTGGTCAAGGATGCCCACGAAATCGACATCATGCGCCGTGCGGGGCGCATCAGCGCGCAAGCCCATGTGCGCGCCATGCAATGCAGCGCCCGCATGCTCAAAGCGGGGCAAGATGTGCGCGAGTACCACCTCGATGCAGAGTTGATGCATGAGTTTCGCCGGCACGGGTCGCAATCGGTGGCTTACACGTCCATCGTGGCCGCGGGTGCCAATGCCTGCGTGTTGCATTACCGCGCCGATGCGGCTCCGGTTCGCTCGGGTGATTTGGTGTTGATCGATGCGGGATGCGAACTAGACGGCTATGCCAGCGACATCACCCGTACTTTTCCTGCCAATGGTGTCTTCACCGCCCCGCAACGCGATGCCTACAACCTGGTGCTTGCCAGCCAAGAGGCATCGGTGAGCGCTACCCGCCCGGGCGGGCGTTTTGTCGACCCACATCATGCGGCGGTTCGGGTCTTGGCCCAGGGCATGCTGGATTTGGGCTTGCTCGATGCCAACAAGCACGGCACGGTCGACGATGTCATAGAGCAAAGAAGTTACACGCGGTTTTACATGCACCGCACGGGGCATTGGTTGGGCATGGATGTGCACGATTGCGGCAGCTATGTGGAGCCCAGCCAAGCCCATGAGGTGAGCCTCCATCGTGATCCCATCACCCAGCAAGAAGTGGCCGTTCGACCCAGCCGTGTCTTGCAACCCGGCATGGTGCTCACGCTGGAGCCAGGTCTTTATGTGCGTCCTGCTGACGATGTGCCCAAAGCGTTTTGGGACATCGGCATTCGCATTGAAGACGATGCCCTGGTCACTGCTGACGGCTGCGAGCTGTTCACGCGCGATGTGCCGGTTGATCCTGCCGCCATTGAAGCCCTGATGAGGGACTGAAGCCTGAGGGGTTTTCCCTCATGCATTCAGGGTTTGCTGCGGGGCCTCACGCCTACAATGATTTCAGAGGAGAAGCGCCCTTGACCTTTGCATTCAACTACAGGGCGTGACCACACACCATGAGTCAGACCAGCAACAAAGCTCAGATCAACGAACAGCGCCGCAAAGCCGCGCTCGAATACCACGAGCACCCTGTTCCCGGCAAGCTGGCCATCCAGGCCACCAAGCAACTGCTGAACCAGCACGATTTGTCGCTGGCTTATTCACCCGGTGTGGCCGCTCCCTGCGAAGAAATCGTCAAAGACCCGGATGCGGCTTTTCGCTACACCAGCCGTGGCAATTTGGTGGCGGTGATCACCAACGGCACCGCTGTGCTGGGCTTGGGCGACATAGGTCCGCTGGCGGCAAAACCCGTCATGGAGGGCAAGGCGGTCCTCTTCAAAAAATTTGCGGGCATCGATGTGTTTGACATCGAAGTCAAAGAAAAGAACCTCGACAAATTGGTCGACATCATTGCGTCTTTGGAGCCCACCTTTGGGGGCATCAATCTCGAGGACATCAAAGCACCCGATTGTTTTTATGTTGAGCGCAAGCTGCGCGAGCGCATGAACATCCCGGTCTTTCACGACGATCAGCACGGCACAGCGATCGTGGTGGGCGCGGCCATCTTGAACGGCCTCAAGGTCGTGGGCAAAGACATCAAAAAAATCAAGCTGGTGACCTCGGGTGCAGGTGCGGCCGCCCTGGCATGCTTGGGGCTCTTGCTCAAGCTGGGACTGCCGCGCGAAAACATTTGGGTGACCGACCTTGAGGGTGTGGTTTATCAAGGGCGAACCGTCCTCATGGATGAAGACAAGGCGCAATTTGCCCAAGCCACCAGTGAGCGCACGCTGGCAGAAGTGATGCGAGGCGCCGACGTCTTTTTGGGCTTGTCTGCAGGTGGGGTGCTCAAGCCCGAGATGGTGAGCAGCATGGGCGATCGCCCGCTCATTTTGGCGCTGGCCAATCCAACACCTGAAATCCTGCCTGAAGAGGTCAAGGCCGTGAGACCCGACGCCATCATGGCCACCGGTCGCACCGATTACCCCAATCAGGTCAACAACGTCTTGTGCTTTCCGTACATTTTTCGCGGTGCGCTGGATGCCGGTGCCTCAACCATCACGTCTGAGATGGAGATCGCTGCGGTGCAAGCGATTGCCGAGTTGGCGCAGGCCGAACAAAACGAAGTGGTGGCCGCAGCGTATTCGGGCGAGCAACTCACATTTGGCCCCGAGTACCTGATTCCCAAGCCCTTTGATCCGCGACTGATGGTCAAGATTGCGCCTGCTGTGGCGCAGGCCGCCATCGACAGCGGCGTGGCCCGCCGTCCCATCGCCGACATGGACGCTTACCGCGATCGCTTGCAATCGCTGGTGTATGCCTCGGGCTCGGTGATGAAGCCCATCTACTCTGCTGCCAAAAAAGCCACGCGCAATAAAGTGGCCTACGCCGAGGGCGAGGACGAGCGCGTCTTGCGTGCGGTGCAAATCGTGGTGGACGAGGGGCTGGCCCGACCCACCCTGATCGGTCGTCCAGCTGTGATTGCTCAACGCATCGAGCGCTTTGGCTTGCGCTTGCGCGAGGGCGTGGACTTCGAGGTTGTGAATGTGGAAAACGATCCCCGGTATCGTGATTTCTGGCAAACCTACCATCGCATCATGGAGCGACAAGGCGTCACTGAGCAACTCGCCAAAATCGAGATGCGCCGCCGCCTCTCCCTCATTGGCACCATGCTGCTGCACAAAGGCCATGTCGATGGCATGATTTGTGGAACCTGGAGCACACCCAATGTGCACCTGGAATTCATTCGTCCGGTGATTGGTTACAGGCCAGGTGCCAGCACCTATGCCTGCATGAATGGCCTGATACTTCCCAACCGCCAGGTGTTTTTGGTCGACACCCATGTCAATCAAAATCCCAGCGCTGAGGAGCTGGCCCAAATCACCATCATGGCGGCTGAAGAAATCCGACGTTTTGGCATTCGGCCCATGGCTGCTTTGTTATCGGGCTCCAACTTTGGCAGTCATCAGAACGAATCTGCCGTCAAGATGCGCAAGACCCTCGCCTTGATTCAGCAGCAAGCGCCTTGGCTCGAAATCGATGGCGAGATGCATGGCGATGTGGCGCTCGATTCGGTCGCGCGCATGCGGATGATGCCCAACTCCACTTTGATGGGGGACGCCAACTTGTTGGTCTTCCCCGACCTGGACTCGGCCAATATTTCTTACAACTTGCTCAAAACAGCGGCAGGCCAAGGCATCGCCATTGGGCCCATCTTGCTGGGTTCGGCCAAGCCAGTTCACGTTTTGACAGCCAGTGCCACGGTCCGGCGCGTGGTCAACATGACCGCTTTGACCGTAGCTGACGCGAATGCCACACGCTAATTTGCACCATAACGGTGCGAAATTGGGCTTTTTGAGGGCTTTCCCCGCTAAATCTTGATTTTTTTCTGACTTGTCGTCAGAATCCGGGTTTTACCGTTTCGGGTTAACCCGATCCTGCAATTCAACGAACAGTCAAGGAATCACGGAGATGGATGCGCCACTTCGTCACATCAAAAACAACATCGTTCAGTCGATTCGCGCTTTCCGCGTGTCCGACTTGCAAGACGCCGCCACTGGCCTTGGCCACCACTTTTTGTATGCAAACTTGGCCGCCGCCCAGAGCAAGCAAGACGTGTTGGACCTGATCGCCAAGCAGTTCACGTTCCCCATCACGGCCACCAAAAACTTTGATTCGCTCTACGACAGCATGACCGACGTGCTTTACAAATCGGGATCGCAGCCTGGGTTTGTGTTGGTTCTTGAGCACGTGCCCGCCCATGTCAAATTCGACAAAGAAGCCCGCGAGCAATTGCTTGACCTCTTCCGTGAAGCCGCAGACTACTGGGCCGATCGCAAAATCGCATTCCGTTGCTTCTACTCTTTCTCGGTGGCGATTGCCCCCCAAGCCGGTTTGGTCCGCCCCGTGGATGAAGCCCAAATTGAAGTCGAAGCCGAGCGCATGCCCACCGACAAGCTTCTGGACGTTTCTCCTCTGGCCTTGCGCATGAGCAGCCCCTTCAATGCCGGTTACTGGATGAACGCCGCCTAAGCCAAGCATTCAAATCCAAAGCCCAACAGGCACATAAAAAAAGCGACCATCGAGGTCGCTTTTTTGTGCCCACGGCAGCATCAAGCGTCCTTGGCGCGTGCCATGAGAATTTCAAATGCAGGCAAGGTTTTGCCTTCCAGTACTTCCAAAAATGCACCTCCACCGGTAGAGATGTAGCCGATTTGCGACTCGATGCCGTACTTGGCAATGGCAGCCAGC
>JBEAMY010000066.1:0-2738 GCA_041165725.1 Pseudomonadota bacterium | reverse complement strand
GCAGGACGAGCCCTCTCGGCCTATAACCTGGTGATCTTTCTGGGCGTCTTTGTGATCCAGTGGGGTTATGGCCTCATGGTCGATGCCTTGCAATCCCAAGGCATTGGCAAGGTTGACGCTTACCGTTGGGCGCTGGCCATCTTCTTTGTGGCTTGCACCGCCTCCTACCTGCATTTCCTCTGGTATGGGCGTGATAATTCAGCATAAACCAGCCCCACACCATGACCACACGCATTTTGCTGATTGCCCATGCCCCCCTGGCCCAAGCCCTCAAGGCTTGCGCCATGCATGTGTTTCCGGAGTGTGACAGCGATGTGGTGGCGGTCGATGTTCAAGCCGATGCCAGCACCGACATCACCCGTGCGGCCATCGATGCGGTCATGGCCGAGCACCCTCAATCCAATTGGCTGATGCTGACCGATGTATTGGGTGCGACGCCCTCCAATGTGGCGCAGCAACTCATCGATGCCGATCGCGTGCAAATGATTGCTGGTGTCAATTTGCCCATGCTGTTGCGCACAGTGTGCTATCGCCAGGAACCCTTGGCGCAGCTCGTGCAGCGCGCTCTTGCAGGTGGCGCTCAAGGCGTGCTGCAAGTCACCCAACCCCTTCATCACCACTGATGCCATGATTCAGCAAAACGTAGCCATCATCAACAAATTGGGTCTTCATGCCAGGGCCTCAGCCAAGCTCACCAAGCTGGCGGGCAGCTTTCCCTGCCAAGTCTGGGTGGCCAAAGGCGACAGGCGGGTCAATGCCAAAAGCATCATGGGCGTGATGATGCTGGCCGCCGGCATAGGCAGCGAAGTCATCTTGGAAACCGATGGCGAACAAGAAGCTGAGGCCATGCAGGCTTTGGTGGCCCTCATCAACGACAAATTTGGTGAAGGCGAATAAGCCATGAGCCTCACCATTCACGGCTTGGCAGTGGCCAGAGGCATCGCTATTGGGCGTGCAGTTTTGGTGGCCTCAAGCCGTGTCGATGTCGCTCACTATTTCATCGATCCCAGCCATGTCAACGCTGAAATTCAGCGCATCGCCAATGCGCGCGATGCGGTGGTGAGCGAATTGCAGCACCTCTTGCAACACATGCCCAAAGATGCCCCGCCTGAATTGGCGGCCATCCTCGAAGTTCACCTCATGTTGTTGGAAGACCAGACCTTGGCCGATGGCATCAAGCACTGGATTCGCGATCGCCTCTACAACGCCGAATGGGCACTGAGCACCCAATACGAAGTGGTGGCTCGACAGTTCGACGACATGGATGATGTGTATTTGCGTGAACGCAAAGGTGACCTCGAACAAGTGGTCGAACGCATCTTGCGCCAGATGAAGGGATTGCCCGATGCCACGCAATCGCATGGCCGAGCACCCACGGCCCAGACCGAAATGGTGGATCACAACGATGTGCCCCTGATCTTGGTTGCCCACGATTTGTCACCCGCCGACATGCTGACCTTCAAGCAAAGCGTGTTCGAAGGCTTTATCACCGATGTGGGAGGAAAAACCTCGCACACCGCCATCGTGGCGCGAAGTCTGGACATCCCAGCCGTGGTCGGCGCACGCATGGCCAGTCAACTCATCAAGCAAGACGACTGGATCATTTTGGACGGCGATGCCGGTGTGGCCATCGTCGACCCTTCGCCCATCGTGCTTGAGGAATACGCCTTCAAGCAAAGGCAAACCACGCTGGACCGCGAACGGCTTACGCGCCTTCGCACAACTCCCAGCGTCACTTTGGATGGTGAGCGCATTGAGTTGCTGGCCAACATTGAACTCCCCGATGATGCCGATGCCGCACTGGCTGTGGGCGCGGTGGGCGTGGGCCTGTTTCGCAGCGAATTTCTGTTCATGGGTCGCGATCGCGATTTGCCCGACGAGGAAGAGCAATTCAAGGCGTATTGCCGAGCCATCGAAGGCATGAAGGGCTTGCCCGTCACCATCCGAACCATAGACATCGGTGCCGACAAACCCTTGGACCGCAGCACCAAAGAAGCCTCTTACCTGAATCCCGCTTTGGGCTTGCGTGCCATCCGCTGGAGCTTGTCTGATCCCGACATGTTCCTCACCCAGCTTAGAGCCATCCTGAGGGCCGCCACATATGGCCCAGTCAAGATCATGATTCCCATGCTGGCTCACTTGAGCGAGATTCGTCAAACCCTGCAACACCTCGACGAGGCGCGCCAACAGTTGCGCAGCAAGGGCATCAATCCCGGTCCGGTTCAGGTGGGGGCGATGATCGAAGTGCCGGCCGCCGCACTGATGCTCGACACCTTTTTGCGCCATTTCGATTTTTTGTCCTTGGGCACCAACGACCTCATCCAGTACACCCTGGCCATCGATCGTGCTGACGAAGAAGTGGCCCACCTCTACGACCCCATGCACCCGGCGGTGTTGCGCCTGATCGCCAGCACGATTGCTGCCGGCGCGGCCAGTGGCAAGGCCGTGAGCATTTGCGGGGAGATGGCGGGGGACCCGGTCTACACCAAGCTGTTGCTTGGCCTGGGCTTGCGGCAGTTTTCCATGCACCCCACTCAGGTGCTTCGCGTCAAGCAAGAGGTCTTGCGCGCTGACACGCGCAAGCTCATGGGCTGGGCGCGCTCGCTGCTTGCCAGCGATACCCCCACGCTGTGAACCCTTTCATTCCTGAGGCATTCATGCTTGACCCCGCTTTTTTGGTGGCCGCTTCGGTTCTGGCCCTCACGCCCGGCCCGGGCATTGCCTATGTGTTGGCGCGA
>JBEAMY010000065.1:0-4442 GCA_041165725.1 Pseudomonadota bacterium | reverse complement strand
ACACACCACAGTTTTCCGTAGATCATGATGCGTTTCCTTTCACTTGAGCCAGGGTGAGTAGATGTAGGCCAGCAGATGCGCCAGGGCGGCAATCATCCCGAAGATCTGCGTGCCTTGGATGAGATGCCGATGGATCTCTTCCGATTCGGCCTCGGTCAAACCGGTGGGCCACACTTTGTCTTTGTCAGACATGGTTTTCTCCTTGCAAGAAGACAACGTGCTCGGCCCGCACGAGGGCTTTTGGGGGTTTGGAGGCCCCAAAACGGGTCATCGGTTCACACCACGGCTTCATGCGTGCATCTTTCTTGGCATGCGCCAAGGTAAGACGGCCTGCACCAAAGGATGGGTCAGGCGGGGAACCGACAGGGATTCGTGAAAGGCCAGCACAGACTGACCTTGATGCGTTTGTGTCACCAGACCACGCTGGTAAAAAGGGGTGTCTTCCAGAATGCGAACCGAACTGGATGGACTTTGGCTTCGAACCCTGCGAGGCAATCGCCAAACCGTTTGCGGCAATTCCCAAGCGGGTGCATCGCCCAACATTTCGATCTCGCCCTTTGGGGTGTAAATCATTCGCAACAAGCGATCGGGTTGATCCGAGCCGTGGATGTCGTAATTGACCAAGGTGCTGCCATCGTCCAGCAAGGCGCGCGACCAATCCCATTGAACAAAACCTTGATCGATGGGCGTCATGCCTAGGTTTGCATCGAGGTAGGCATGACCTTTCCAAGAAAGTTGGGGCTGACTGAAATTGACCTCGATGTGCGAACGCGTTGCAATCGGTCCCCAGAGGTGTTGACCCTGGGCATCCAGCGCGTGAACTTCTGGGTGCAAGGCTTGCGGCCAGATGCGGATGTCGCCCTCCAAGGCATGAGGCAAAGGCACGCATCGCTCGCGAATGTGAAAGCGAAGGCTTTGCCCATCCCAATCGATGTGGCTGGGACCAATCTGAAATTCGCGCTCGTTGCGACTGCACAAGTCCTGCCCTCGCTCGGTCATGGCCCAGCGCTGATGGGTGGGGTTGTAGAGGGCCACATTGAGGGCGCAATGGTCCATGGGATTGGGCGCGTCTTGCATTCGGCGCGCCCGTGCGTAATACGGCGAGAACACACTGCCCACAAACGCAATCAGCGTGAGTCCGTACTGACCATCGTGGCTCAACGCGTCGACATACCACCATAGGTAGCCTCCTGATGCCACGGGTTGGTCAAACCTAGGTTCTCCCAAACTGCCTCGGCCGCACGCAAGCCCGACAGGGCCGCCATCGGCACTCCTGGTCCGGGGTGAACGCCCCCCCCAGCCAAATGAAGCCCCGGGATCGATGTCCTCGCTCCCGGTCGAGCGAAGATGCTCATCCACCCGTGCGTCGCCTGTCCGTACAGTGCGCCCGACGAAGCTGGAAACCGCTGATGGAAATCGTGCGGATCGGTCCTGACCATGGGATGACCCTGCAGATTCAGACCGTGCTGCATCAAAGCCTTGAAGCTGGTGGATTGGCATTGCTGCAACTCCTCTTCGTCAAACGGGTGCTCACCCCTTGCAGGGGCATTGACCAAACACAACAAGCGCTCTCGGTCGTCCGACTGGTTTGTGGTTTTGTCGGCCGCAGGTCGGTCCTGAGCGCAGACGTACACCGTGGGTTGACGGGGCAAACGGCCCTCATCAAAAATGTCTTCGAACTCGCTGGCGTAGTCGTTCTGGAAAAAGACGTTGTGCCGGTCCAAATCGCAAGAGGACCTGGGGATCACCGCCGACCAAGTCAGCGCAGACAGCGAGCGTTCGGGCGAGGCCGTGGGCACGGCCGTTTGAACGCCTTTGCCCAACAGGCCTTGTCGCAAAGCACCCGGATCCCCATTGAAGACCACCGAGTCGGCGGCGAGTCGTTCGCCATCAGCAAGGATCACGCCTGTGACTTTGCCGTCATGGGTTTCAAGGCGCTCACAAGCCCGGCCCATGTAACAGGTCACCCCTTTTTGCTGAGCCAGTCTCAAGAGGCTGCGCGCCAGCGCATGCATGCCGCCTTTGACACTCCACACACCGTCCATCTCGACTTGAGCGATGAGCATCAAGGTGGCGGGCGCTTGCCATGGCGATGAGCCACAGTAAGTGGCGTAGCGTCCAAACAATTGACGCAAGCGTGGATGGCTGAACTGGCGCTGGAGTTGTTGCCAAAGCGTGCGCATGGGGCCAAGGTGAGTCAGCAAGGCCAAACCCGAAGGGCCCAGTCGCGCCGCAAACCCCGCTAGGCGGGGCGCGTGGCTGCACATGAAAGGTCCTTGAAGCACATCGTGAATCGCGCGGGTTCGCTCACAAAACCGCCTGAATTCCAAAGCGGCATTAGGCCCGCCAAAACGTTCCATCTCGGCTTCACTGGCCTGAGGATCGGCGAGCAAATCAATGCGTTCACCATCGGGCCAGAAATGCCTTGCCAATACAGTGAGGGGTTCGATGTCGAGTTCGGATTCAAGCGTGGTGCCACAGTGATGAAACACCTCGTCAAAAACCCAGCGCATGGTCATCACCGTGGGGCCACTGTCGATGGCCAACCCATCAACGGTTCGCGTGTGGATCTTGCCGCCAGGTTGAGGATGGGCCTCAACGAGTGAGACTTGAAGCCCGCGTTGGGCCAATAACAAAGCACTGACCAAGCCACCAATGCCTGCTCCAACGACGACAACCTTGGCCTCAGACACGGGCCAGCTCCAACCTGTCGGCGTGGTGATGCAATGCTCGGCCTTTCCAGACCCCTGTCATGGCCAGCAGTTTCATTCTGACGAACAAGGATTCTTGGAAAAAGCCATTTCGATTGGCACTTTCGATGGCAGATCGATGTGCGCCATCGTGGGCATAGCGAATCATGTCGTCTTGGTTTTCCCAGAGACTGAATGTGCATTGCCGCACCAGCGGTGCCTCGCCCAGACCCATGGCAATTTCGCAACCCTGAGCCAAATGCAAATCGCCTTGAGCGGTGGGTGCATGTCGCCAAAACGCCATGGCTTTGGCGGGCCGAATGCTGGCGCGGGTGAGCACTGCCATGCGATCAGGGTGTGCCGATAAGGCTTCGCCGCCTTCAAAATCACATTGCACCGAGGTGGTCTTGGCCCACTCCACGCCGTCCCATTGGCCCCGTGAAGAATCAATTCGCATCACCCCCACCCACGACTCTTTGGTGCGCTTTCTCGCCTCGGTGACATAAGGGTGTTGCAAAAAATTGAGCGCATCGCTCAAGTGATCGAAAACCGCCACAAAACCTTGGTGGGTGGCACTGGGCCGCAAGGTGAAGCCCCCCTCGTGTCCGCTGCCCATGATCTTGGCAAACCTAAGCCCCGGATGGGCTTTCGCACCCGGCGAGCCCGATGCAAGACGGAACCAACCCCAGGCCTGATGCTGTCGCAAGTAGTCGAGCAGCACCACGACGACGACACCAGCCAATGGCGCTGTGAGGAGTTGAGCACCCTCGGCGTTCACGCTGCAGCCCTCGAAGGCGGTTGGCGATCATCCTGGACGTGGGCAACTGCCGCAGCTCTGCGGTTCAATCCGTGCTGCTCAAGAGAACGAGGCAGGCGAAAAATGACTTGCTCACTGACACCGGGCAGCTCTCGAACCCGGCCCTGCGTGAGTTCACACAATTGATGCACCACCTGTTGAACCAAGACCTCTGGCGTTGACGCACCAGAGGTCACACCAATCCGTGAAACCCCACTCGCCCACCATTGAACTTGCAACTCGGTATGGTCTTGGATCAGATGAGCGGGCTTGGCACAGCGTTCTGCGACCTCGCGCAAACGATTGGAGTTGGAGCTGTTTCTGGCGCCAACAACAAGAACGAGGTCAACCTCTTTGGCCAGATCGCGCACGGCGTTTTGTCGGTTCTGGGTGGCATAGCAAATGCCATCCATATCGGGACCCACCACCTGTGGGTATTTGCGCCTCAAGGCCTCCAAAATATCACGCGTGTCATCCATGCTGAGCGTGGTTTGCGTGACAAAGGCCACAGGTGCATCGGGACCCCAAGGCAAGCTCTGCACCTCTTCCACCGATGACACCAAATGCACCGGGCAACTCACACTGCCCGTGGTGCCCTCGACTTCTTCGTGTCCGGCATGACCCACCATGACCAGGTGCATGCCTTGCTTTTCAAAACGCTGGGCCTGAAGGTGAACCTTGGTGACCAAAGGACAAGTTGCATCCAGGGTCTGCAAACCACGATCCTTGGCTTGCTGCCTGACCTGAGCTGAAACCCCATGGGCACTGAAGATGGCGTTTGCACCCAGCGGCACTTGTGACAAGTCGTCAACAAACACTGCACCGCGCGCACTGAGGTCAGCCACCACATGTTGGTTGTGGACGATCTCATGAAAGACATGAATGGGCGCGCCCTTTTGTGCCAGGGCCAAATCCACAATGTCTATGGCGCGTTTGACCCCTGCACAAAATCCTCT
>JBEAMY010000064.1:0-3116 GCA_041165725.1 Pseudomonadota bacterium | reverse complement strand
CCGGTTTGGATGTTCGTCAGCAGTCAGAACTTCGCGATGCGATGGCAACCAAAAGCCAATCCAGTGTGGCCTCCTTGTCTCAATCGCTCAACCCTCAAATCCGGGAATCCTTGGCCTTTTTGGTTCAGGCCTATGGCGATCTCTCTTTGCTCGATGAGGCCAGCAAGGCCCTCAAGGCTTTTCCAAAGGCCCTCAAGGCCCTGGACGACCTGCGCTGGTTAGCGCGGCATCTCGTTGATTTGCCAGTGTCCTTTGATTTGGCCGACATGAGCGGTTACGCCTACTACACCGGCGTTCGTTTTGCCGCTTATTCACCCGGTTGCAGCGATGCGGTCCTCAGGGGCGGACGTTACGACGAAGTGGGCGCTGCTTTTGGCCGTAAGCGCCCGGCAGTGGGTTTCAGCCTTGACCTCAAAACCTGGGTCCAACAGGTGCCTGCCTTGGCTTTGGGAGCGGCCATCCGGGCGCCTTGGAGCGAAGACCAAGAACTGCGTTCCGCCATTGCCCGCCTGCGCGGACAAGGTCATACGGTGGTTTGCGTTTTACCGGGCCACGAAAGCGAAGTCGACGAATTCGACTGCGATCGTGAACTCATCCGTGTCGGCGATCATTGGGTCGTTCAGACTTTGTCCAATTGATTCACAAGAACACAATGCAATGAGTGCGATTCCTGGTCGTCATGTGGTGGTTGTCGGTACCCAATGGGGCGACGAAGGCAAAGGCAAATTGGTCGATTGGCTGACCGAAACCGCCACTGGCGTGGTGCGGTTCCAAGGTGGCCACAATGCAGGCCACACCTTGGTCATCAATGGGGTCAAAACCGCTTTGCACCTCATTCCCAGCGGCATCATGCGAGATGGTGTGCGTTGCTACATCGGCAATGGCGTGGTTCTCTCGGTGGGCAAATTGCTGGAAGAAATTCAGGGCCTGGAGTTGGCTCGGGTTGAAGTCCGCTCGCGATTGCGCGTGAGTGAAGGTTGTCCACTGATCCTGCCTTTCCATGCCGCCCTAGACGTCGCACGCGAAGTGGCCAAAGAGAAATCAGGTGCCGCCAAAATTGGCACCACTGGCCGTGGCATAGGCCCCGCTTACGAAGACAAGGTGGCGCGCCGTGCATTGAGGGTTCAAGACCTCAAACACCCTGAGCGTTTTGAGCGCAAGCTCAAAGAATTGCTGGCGCATTACAACGCCCAGTTGGCTTTGCTGGGTGCAGACCAAATGGATTGGAGCAAAGCGGTTTGGCTCAAAGACCAGCCCCTCTCTGCTTTTATTCAAGGTGCTGTGGTGGATTTCAAGGCGGTTCGTGATCAGGCTTTGGAACACGCCAAAGCCCTTTTACCCATGGTGGGCGATGTCTCGCGCGAATTGAACGAAGCCCACCGTGCGGGTGGCAACCTCTTGTTTGAAGGCGCTCAAGGCACTTTGCTCGACATTGACCACGGCACTTACCCCTTTGTGACTTCCAGCAATTGCGTGGCGGGCAATGCGGCTGCAGGTTCAGGCGTGGGCCCACAGTTGCTGGGCTATGTTCTTGGGATCACCAAGGCCTATTGCACCCGTGTCGGTGGCGGCCCGTTCCCCACCGAACTCGATTGGGAAACTCCAGGCACCGTGGGTTATCACCTCTCCACCGTTGGCGCCGAGCGTGGCGTGACCACGGGTCGGTCCCGCCGTTGTGGCTGGTTCGATGCCGCACTGCTCAAGCGCAGTGCCCAAGTCAATGGCTTGTCCGGTCTTTGCATCACCAAGCTCGATGTTCTGGACGGTTTGAAAGAGCTGCAGCTTTGCGTGGGTTACGAGCTGGATGGCGAAACCATAGACCTTCTGCCTTTGGGTGCAGACGACATTGAACGCTGCAAACCCATTTATGAGACCTTGCCGGGGTGGAACGACACCACCGTGGGGGTCACCGAATTCAACCGTCTCCCAGCAGCTGCACAGCGCTACCTTCGTCGCATCGAAGAAGTCTGTGGCGTGCCCATCCATCTGGTCTCGACCAGCCCCGATCGCGATCACACCATCCTGATCAAAGATCCATTCCGCGCATAACGTTTCAACTCATCCCAAAGGTCCAGCATGTTGACTGAAGACGGCAAACACCTCTATGTCTCTTACGACGAATACCACAACCTGATCGAAAAGCTGGCGCTCAAGATCCACCAATCGGGTTGGGAGTTCGACACCATATTGTGTTTGGCTCGCGGCGGCATGCGACCAGGCGACATCCTGTCACGCATCTTCGACAAACCCTTGGCCATCATGTCCACCAGCTCTTACCGTGCCGAGGCGGGAACCATTCAGGGGCATTTGGACATTGCCCGTTACATCACCACCCCTAAAGGTGAAATCGCTGGTCGTGTGTTGTTGGTCGACGATCTCGCTGACACCGGTCACACGCTCAAGGCGGTGGTCGATTTGCTCAGAACCCAGTATTCACCCATCACCGAGCTTCGCACCGCAGTCATCTGGACCAAAGGCGTTTCCTCGTTCGAACCCGATTACTCGGTGGAATTCCTCTCCACCAACCCCTGGATTCATCAGCCGTTTGAGCCGTATGACAACATGCGCCCCGAAAAATTACTTGAGAAGTGGCGCATTTGAGGCTGGTTTCGTCAACCCTCTGAAACAAAGGCCAACGCCATGGGACGCAACACCGAACTGATCCAGCATCCCTATCAAGCGCCCGAAGAATTCGAAGCGCCCCAGCCCGGCATCTTCAAAGCCTCAACCGTGTTTTTCCCGTCGGTGGCTGCGATGCGCACCCGAGACTGGAAGAACAAAAGCGGCTACACCTATGGCTTGCACGGCACACCCAGCTCGTTCATCTTGGAAGAGCGTTTGTGCACGCTTGAAGGCGGACGCCATGCGGTCTTGGTTCCCAGTGGACTCGCGGCCATCGCACAAACCAATTTGGCGCTGTTGCATTCTGGCGACCACGTTCTCATTCCTGCCAATGCCTATGGCCCAGCCAAAGTGCTGGCCAACGGCGAGTTGGCGCGAATGGGCATCACGCACAGCCTTTACGACCCTTTGTCGGTGGACGATTTCATCCGCTGCATTCAGCCCAATTCGAAATTGGCCTGGCTGGAGGCTCCAGGATCGGTCACCATGGAGTT
>JBEAMY010000063.1:0-4926 GCA_041165725.1 Pseudomonadota bacterium | reverse complement strand
ATGCGCTCGGCGGTGCGCCGTGGGGCTTTGCGCGCCATGTGATGGATCAGGCCTTAGCGGGCCGATGAACCCGAAGCACGGCGAGCAGTTTTGCCAGCTGCTTTGGTTGGGGCCTTGCCCGACTTGGAGGGTGGGCTTGCAGTTTTGCTTGCGAGGCCAGCAGCCCTCAAAGCCTCCTCTAGCGCCAGCACGCGGTTTTGCAAGGCCATCCAATCGGCGGGCGTTGGGTAACCCTGTCGGATCAAAGCCTTGACGACGCGATCTTCAAATATGGTTTCCAGCCTGTCTATTGAGCCTGTGGTTTTGTTGGAGATCTGCTCGGCCATGTCGGTCATGCGCTGGGTGGCCTGATTCCATTTCTCTTCGGCAACCGCTTGAGTTTTGCGTTGCATGCTCAAGCCATCGTTGACCAGGTTCTCGAAGACTTTGCCACCTTCTTGCTGTGCCTTGGAAAACGCACCAACTCCTGCCAGCCAAATTTGTTGCGCCGATTCACGCATGGCATCGGTCAATTGCAAAGGGTCAAATTTAGGGGGCTTGTTCATCCGTCATCCTCCGGGTCAAAACACAAAATGGGGCCATGAATCCACTTTACTAGAATCTGAACCATGGGCATTCCTCAACACATCGCAATCATCATGGACGGAAATGGCCGTTGGGCCAAGCGGCGCATGATGCCGCGGTCCATGGGGCATTTGCGCGGGGCTGCCAATCTGCGCAGTGCTGCCCGTTGGTGCGCCACCCATGGCGTGCGTTACTTGACGGTCTTTGCCTTCAGCACCGAAAACTGGCGTCGCCCCCCAGAAGAAGTCGCCATGCTGATGGAGTTGTTCGGCCAATACCTGGAGCGCGAAATTGCTGCCCTGGTCGAATCGGGCATACGGCTTCGCGTGGTGGGTGACCGCAGCGGCTTTGACCCTGAGATTCAGCGCCGCATCGCCATGGCCGAGCAAGCCACGTGCGAACAAACGCGTTTTCACCTCACCATTGCTGCCAACTACGGCGGGCAGTGGGACATTCTTCAGGCCACCCGCCGTTGGCAAGCCCTCAATCCTGGACGAGACCTGAGCGAACTCAACGAGTCCGATCTTGCTGCCCACCTGAGCACCGCCGATTTGCCCGAACCCGATTTGCTCATCCGTACGGGCGGTGAGCAACGCATCAGCAATTTCATGATTTGGCAAATGGCCTACACCGAGTTGTATTTCACCGATGTGTTTTGGCCCGATTTCAAGGACGAGCACTTTGAAAAAGCCCTTGCGTCCTACAAGCAACGGATTCGCCGCTTTGGTCAAACCGACGATCAGGTGTCTCAGGCCTTGTCCAATGCTCGTCAAGCCTGATTTTTGGGCTTGGTCTAGAATCGTTCGCATAGTTTTCCCGTTAACTTTTATTTTTGCCGCAAGGCTTTCTTAGTCATGAAATTTGATTCCCGTCCCCCCCAGTCTGGTTCGACCCATCGCCCCAAGGAATTCACACCTCACCATGGCCACCACAACCAGCACGGCCGCCAAGGCACTTGCATCGCGCTGGTGGATTCGCACTACCTCACCTGGTTGCTCAAACAAAACGCCGCTGAAGAGTCCAGCCTTGAAGCCATGCAGCGCCAAATGCTGCCCTCCGTGCTGGGCTCTGCTCTCAAGCAAGCGCACCTCTCGCTCGACATTCGCCGCATCTATTGGTATGGCGAAACCAACGATCACCAATACCCCAACGACCAAGTGGCACGTTGGATGGGGACCGAAGGCTCCGAAGAAGTCTTTCATGCATTGAGCGCCGACATCCGCCGTTTGGCTGAGCGCCAGGCTTGCGACCATTTGCTGATCGCCAGCGACGACGAGCGTTTGCGCGCCGTCATGGACGAAGCCCAGCTGTATGGACTGAGTGTTTACTTGCTGGCTGACGAAAGCGCCCGCCACATGGACCAGCTTGAGCAAGAAGACCCTGCCTGGTGCCAGTTGCTGGCTCAAGCCGATCGCCGTGTCTTCCTGCATCCCATGGCCCTCAAGGACCTCACCCAGGTTCGCACGCCCCATGTGGCCACTGCGGCCAACCTCGATCAGTCGCGCGCCAAGATGCAAGAAGTGGTCGATTTGTGGTGGGAAGAAGAACCCGAAGACCTGCGCGAAGACTTGCGCGATGACCTCGCTGGCAGCCAGGGCATCCCTCAAGAGGTTGACCGTCACCTCTTGTTGCGCGTTCGCCGTGTGCTCGACCGCCCCTTGAACTTCGCCGAGAAAAAACTTCTGCGCGAAATCGTCCGCAGCAAAGTGTTGGGCGGGCCTGCAGTTGCCGAGTCCGAGGACTGACATGAGCGCCAGCGCTTCGATTTCGCCTCAGGATCAGGCCGATTTGCTGGCCAGGGCCTTGCCCTACATCCGCAAATTCCACGGCAAGACCTTGGTCATCAAGTACGGTGGCAATGCCATGACTGACCCTGTCTTGCAACAAGCTTTTGCCGAAGACGTGGTCTTGCTCAAACTGGTGGGCATGAACCCCGTCGTGGTTCACGGCGGTGGCCCGCAAATCGAGGGCCTGCTACAGCGCCTGGGCAAAAAGGGCGAATTCATCCAAGGCATGCGGGTCACCGATGCCGAGACCATGGAAGTCGTCGAATGGGTCCTGGGGGGCGAAGTCCAACAAGACATCGTGGGTTTGATCAACCGCGCCGGTGGCAAAGCGGTCGGCCTCACGGGACGCGATGGTGGATTGATCCGAGCCAAAAAACTCCAACTCGTTGATCCCAACGACCCCAAAACTGTCCACGATGTGGGCCAGGTGGGCGACATCACGTCCATTGACCCCAGCGTGGTCAAGGCTTTGCAAGACGACGCCTTCATCCCCGTGGTGAGCCCGATTGGCTTTGGCGAGCAAAACGAGTCCTACAACATCAATGCCGATGTGGTGGCCGCCAAACTGGCCACTGTGCTCCAAGCTGAAAAGCTGCTCATGCTCACCAACATCCGTGGCGTGCTCGACAAAGACGGCAATTTGCTCACCGAGCTCACGCCGCGTCGCATCGACGAGTTGTGTGACGATGGCACGATCAGCGGCGGCATGATCCCCAAAATTGCGGGCGCACTCGATGCGGCCAAGAGTGGGGTCAATGCGGTTCACATCATCGACGGCCGTGTGCCTCACGCCATGTTGTTGGAAATCTTGTCAGATCAGGCATTCGGGACCATGATTCGATCTCATTGATTTCGGATTCCCCATCAGGAGGTACGGGCATGTCGGCATCTCATCCTTCCCCTGCAAAACTCAATGCGCCTCTTGCGAATGCGGAGCCCACACCGCGTCTCAAGCGTGGCGAGCGTCGGATGCACATCATGCAGGTGTTGGCCAAGATGCTGGAATCGCCCCAGCTTGAGCGCATCACCACCGCCACCCTCTCCGAACAAGTGGGTGTGAGCGAGGCGGCGCTCTACCGGCACTTCGCCAGCAAGGCGCAGATGTTCGAAGGACTCATCGAGTTCATCGAGCAAAGCGTCTTCACCCTTTTCAATCAAATCATCGAGCAAGCCACTCCACCTCGCGAACGCGCCACGCGCATGATTCAGGTGCTTTTGCGCTTTGCCGAACAAAACCCCGGCATGGTCAGATTGATGGTGGGCGATGCCCTGGTCTTTGAGCATGTGCGCTTGCAGCAGCGCATGTCGCATTTCTTCGAGCGGGTGGAATCCAGCCTCAAGCAAGTCTTGCGCGAGGCAGCAGGCGAATCCATCAGCCCCACCGCCGATGCGGCCACGCGCGCGGCAGTGATCACCGCCTGGATTCAAGGGCGGTTTCAGCGCTACGCCCGATCTGGCTTTCGCCGCAAGCCCACCGAACAGCTCGACGATGCCTTGCTCATCGTTTTGAGCGGACTCTGACCCTTCTCCCGCTTTTGCCAGGGAAAAAAATGGTTTTTACGGGTCGTCCTCAAAAAGAACGACCGTTCGATTAAGATGCCCGCTCCCATTCGCTGAGGAAACCAACATGTCTCAATACCAACCCCCGCTGCGCGATATGCAGTTTGTCTTGCACGAATTGCTGGGTGCCACCCAAGAGCTCAAATCCATTGCGGCCCATGCCGACATCGATGCCGACACCATCAACGCCGTGCTGGAAGAGGGGGGCAAATTCGCATCCGAGGTGATCTTGCCGCTCAACGGCCCCGGCGATGCCCAAGGTTGCCGACTCAATCCCAGCACGCATGAGGTCACCACGCCTGACGGCTTCAAGAAAGCCTACGAGCAATATGTGGCTGGGGGATGGCCCTCGCTTTCATGCGACCCCGAATTTGGTGGCCAAGGCCTGCCCTTTGTGGTCAACCAGTGCTTTTACGAAATGCTCACGGCTTGCAACCAAGCCTGGACCATGTACCCCGGCCTATCGCGCAGCGCCTACGAGTGCTTGCACACCCACGGCACGCCCGAGCAAAAGGAACTCTATTTGCCCCGCCTCACCACCGGGGAATGGACAGGCACCATGTGCCTGACCGAACCCCATTGCGGCACCGACCTCGGCATGCTTCGCACCAAGGCCGCACCATTGCCCGATGGCAGCTTTGCACTCACCGGCCAAAAAATCTTCATCAGCGCTGGCGAACACGACATTGCGTCCAACATCATTCACCTCGTGCTCGCGCGCTTGCCCGACGCCCCTGCGGGCAGCAAAGGCATCAGCCTCTTTGTCGTGCCCAAGTTCAAGGTCCAAGCGGATGGCAGCCTGGGTGAGCGCAATGCCATCCACTGCGGTGCGCTGGAACACAAGATGGGCATTCACGGCAACGCCACCTGCCAAATGATTCTGGATGGCGCAGTGGGCACATTGGTGGGTGAACCCAACAAGGGCTTGGCCGCCATGTTCGTGATGATGAATGCCGCCCGCTTGGGCGTGGGCAATCAATCGCTGGGACTCACCGAAGTGGCCTACCAAAACGCA
>JBEAMY010000062.1:0-2639 GCA_041165725.1 Pseudomonadota bacterium | reverse complement strand
AACCTGGTTTGATCGCACGGTGGAACATGGCCTTGAAAAGCTGGAAGCGGGCTATGGCCGCTTGCTGGGTTGGACCCTGAATTACCGTTTTGTGGTTGTCGCTGTGATGATCAGCGCTGCCGGTGGCGCCTTCTGGTTGTTCAAGTCATCGAAAAGTGAGTTGGCTCCCATTGAGGATCGCGGTGTGATTCTGGTCAGCATGAACGGGCCCGATGGCTCAACCCTGGACTACACCCTGAAATACGCTCAGGCCATTGAACGCATTGGTCAACGCATGGGCGACATGTTTGACCGCATCTTTGTCGTGGCCGGCAACCCAACTGTGGCTCAGGGCTCAGTTTTTTATCGTGCGATTCCTTGGGAAGAACGCAGCATGAGCACCATTGAGGCCGCTCGCAAACTCACGCCTGCCGTGACGTCCTTGCCTGGGGTCACTGCGTTTCCCATCACCCCGCCATCGTTGGGACAAGGTTTCCGCGAGCGCCCCATCAACTTCTTGATCCTGACCCAAGACACCTATGAAAACCTCAATACCGTGTTGAGGCAGTTTTTGGCTGAAGTGGCCAAAAACCCAGGCTTTGTGAGTGTGGACACCGATTTGCGCTTGAACAAGCCCGAGTTGCAAGTCGTGGTCGATCGCGAGCGTGCCGCTGACATGGGCGTGTCTGTGGATGCGATTGCCCGTGCGGTGGAAACCATGATGGGTGGACGCAATGTCACGCGCTTCAAGCGCAATGGCGAGCAATACGATGTGATCGTTCAAACGCAGTCGACCAATCGCAACACGCCGCAAGACATCGAAAAGATTTTTGTGCGTGGCCGAGGTGACGCCATGATCCCTTTGTCCTCCTTGCTCAAGGTCAATGAGGTGGTGGCTCCACGCGAGTTGAACCACTTTGCACAACGGCGCAGTGCGTCCATCACGGCCAACATCGCACCCGACTATTCGCTGGGTGAAGCACTTGAATTCCTCAATGCCACTGCCAGCAAAGTCCTCAAAGAGGGCTATGTCACCGATCTGAATGGCACCTCAAGGGAATACCGCAATTCGTCTGGCTCTTTGGGAATGGTGTTTGCCTTGGCCCTGGTGTTCATCTTTTTGGTCTTGGCGGCTCAGTTTGAGAGCTTCATTGATCCGCTGGTGATTTTGTTCTCGGTGCCTTTGTCCATGGTGGGCGCTTTGCTGGCCTTGAAATGGTCGGGGGGCACGATCAATGTGTTCAGTCAGATCGGCTTGATCACCTTGGTGGGCTTGATCTCCAAGCACGGGATCTTGATCGTTGAGTTCTCCAATCAATTGAGGGCCAAAGGCATGGATGTCACCAGTGCCGTTAAGGAAGCGGCAACCCTGCGTTTGCGGCCCATTCTCATGACCACAGGTGCGATGGTTTTGGGTGCCATTCCTTTGGCACTTGCAGAAGGCGCGGGTGCTGAGAGCCGCCGACAAATTGGTTGGGTGATTGTGGGCGGCATGAGTCTGGGCACCATGCTGACCATTTTTGTGGTGCCCACCATGTACACGCTGTTTGCACGTCAATCGACACCGGGGGCCAAGACCACTCCAGTGGATCATCACGATCATGCTGGTGCGCATGGTGCGTGACCCTTTGCGTGCCAGAACGCTAGCATCCCGCCTCAGGCCTGTCCTCGGCCTCAATTCCTGAGCTTTCTCACCCATCATGGTCTTGGTTCTGATCCTGGGCATGGGCGTGGGACTGCTCATGGGTTTGACGGGTGCGGGTGGCGGCATCCTCTCAGTTCCGATCTTGGTCACCGGCTTGGGTTGGACCATGCAACAAGCAGCACCGGTGGCTTTGGTGGCAGTCGCAGTGGGTGCAACGGTTGGCGCAGTGGATGGTTTTCGCAAAGGACTGGTGCGCTACAAAGCCGCCATGCTCATGGCCGTGGTCGGAATTCCCATGACTCGTTTGGGCATGAATTGGGCCCATGAAGTCCCCGGCGATGGGCTCAAAGTGGTGTTTGCGTTCTTGCTGATCTATTTAGGGCGAAAAATGTTCAAGCAAGCGGATTCGGGTCATCTCTTTGAGGAGTGGGGCACATTGCGTGTCGCTTTGATCAATCAGCACACTGGGCGATTCATCTGGACCCCTTCCACCGCATTGTTGCTGGCCTGCATTGGCGCTGTGACGGGATTGCTTTCTGGCTTGTTGGGAGTGGGCGGTGGGTTTTTCATCGTTCCCATGCTCAAAAAATTCACCCGACTGAGCATGTCTGGCATTGTGGCGACCTCATTGTTTTTGATCGCACTGGTGAGTGGCGGGGGTGCGATCAATGCCAGTCTGTTGGGTACCACTTGGCCTGAAGCGACTTGGCCATTTGTCGCGGCGATTGCGTTGGGTGTTCTAGGTGGCAGACGCTTTGCCCATCAATTCAGGGCAGAGTCTTTGCAGCGCATCTTTGCCGGGGTTTTGCTTTTGGTGGCAGCGATCTTGTTGCTGCAAGCCGCCTCTGTAGGTTTGGATGTGCTGGTCAAAGGCACGAATCCAGCAACATGACGTCCACTTCATCGCCCACAGCGACATTGCCCTGCTCGTGGTTCAAGACGATCAAACCATCGGCCTGAACCATGGAGCTCAGAACGCCAGAGCCTTGGTTGCCGGTGGTCTTGATCCACAACT
>JBEAMY010000061.1:0-2819 GCA_041165725.1 Pseudomonadota bacterium | reverse complement strand
CACTGGGCAACCCGGCCCAAGCATCCAGTGCAATAAAAATGCAGTTTCCTCCAATGTGTCGGTGCCGTGCGTGATCACCACCCCCGCCACATCGCTTTGAGACCGCCAATGCTGGCAACGGCCCAGCAAATTGCGCCAAATCGACTCGTTCATGTCTTTGCTGTCGACTTGCGCAACTTGCTCAATCAAGACATCTGGTCCTTTAAAGCCCCAACGCTCCAGTAACTCTGACAAACCCACTTGGGCCGCGGTGTAGTGGCCCGGCTCTTCAGGGCGCGGGGCCAAGCCAGCAATCGTCCCCCCCGTGGCCAAAATGACCCATTTTTTTGGATTGGAAACCGTCATCGCTTGCAAACTCCGAAAAACTGGTTAAAAATACAGCCACTGGATGCAATCACAGTCATCTAGCCTGAAACAGGAGACCGACATGATCACCGTTCATCTCACAGACCGACAGCGAGAAATCCTCGAACTCATTCATCAAAGCATCGCACAAACGGGCGCCCCCCCAACCCGTGCTGAAATTGCGCAACGCTTGGGCTTCCGTTCTGCAAATGCTGCTGAAGACCACCTTCAAGCTTTGGCCCGCAAAGGGGTGATCGAACTCAAAAGCGGCACATCCCGAGGAATTCGCCTCACGGCCCAAGCGCACACCCTACTTGGCGGCGCTACCCAAGCGCCACATTCTTTGGCCGACACTTTGGGCTTGCCCCTTATTGGTCGAGTGGCCGCAGGTTCACCGTTGCTGGCTCAGGAACACATCGACCAAACCTTTTTTGTTCAGTCCTCTCTTTTTGAGCGCAAGCCCGATTACTTGCTCAAGGTCAGGGGCATGTCCATGCGCGATGTGGGCATCCTCGATGGCGATTTGTTAGCGGTGCAGTCCACTCAATCGGCACGCAATGGCCAGATCGTGGTTGCCCGCATCGGCGAAGAAGTCACGGTCAAACGATTTTTCAAAAAATCCAATGTGATTGAACTGCACCCCGAAAACCCCGACTACGACACCATTCTGGTTCAGCCTGGCGAGGTCTTTGCCGTAGAAGGCCTGGCTGTGGGCCTGATCCGTAACACCCCATTTTTGTGAGCCCAACATGAACATCATTCCCTTGCCCATTTCCCAAGCGCCTCGCCATCAGGCGGCACTGCGCGTTTCTCGGGTCACCGACCAAGCAGCGCCCCGTCAAAGCGCAGGCCTGATGGTGATGTCTGGTCGCATGGCCGATGTCTGTGCAGAGCTTGATCGACTGGTCCAGCAAGAACAACTGCGCGAGTTGCGCTACAAGGCGGCCTAAGGGCATCAAGCCCTCTTCCCATCGGGCGGACGCAATGCCTTGCCAATTTGCGTCCCTCATAATGAGGTCATGAAACCTCAATTCAACTCGGTCGCCGTTGTGGGCGTTGGCGCCATGGGACAAGGCATCGCCCAAATTGCTGCCCAATCGGGCAGCTCAGTCTGGCTTTTTGATGCCACCCCGGGCGCAGCCCAACGGGCTCAAACTGCTCTTTTCGAACAATGGGACAAACTGGCCGCCAAAGGCAAGCTAACAGCTGAAGCGGTCAGCGCCCTGAGATCCCGAATTCACATTGCCAGTGCGCTTGGCGACTTGCGTGACGCACAGTTGATCATCGAAGCCATTGTGGAGCGACTGGACGTCAAAAAATCAGTTTTTGCCCAGCTCGAGGAATGCGTGGCTCCCGATGCAGTTTTGGCCAGCAACACCTCTTCTCTCTCCATCACCGCCATCGCCGCTGATCTTCAACGCCCAGAACGGCTGGCTGGCTACCACTTTTTTAACCCTGTGCCACTGATGAAGGTGGTTGAAGTCATCGCTGGCCTGAAAACCTCACCCGAGGTTTGCGAGCGCTTGAAGGTGTATGCCAAGGACATGGGGCACACAGCCGTCAGCGCCAAGGACACCCCGGGCTTCATCGTCAATCATGCGGGTCGAGCCTATGGTACCGAGGCCCTTCGCATTGTTGGTGAAAGCATCACCGATTTCGCCACAGTGGACCGCATCCTGAAGGACCAAATGGGATTTCGCTTGGGCCCCTTTGAGTTGTTCGACCTCACTGCCCTAGATGTTTCCCATCCCGTGATGGAGTCGATTTACCACCAGTATCACGAAGAGCCAAGGTATAGGCCCAGTGTCATCACTGCCCAGCGTTTGGCAGGCCGTCAATTGGGGCGAAAAACTGGTGCGGGCTTTTATGCCTATGCAGACGGAAAAGCCCAAGTCGCGCCGGAGCCACCAGTGCCTGAGGTCAAAGATTTTCCATCGGTCTGGGTTTCGTCCCGTGCAGCCAGAAGAGCCGAGGTCTTTCAGCTGCTCAAAGATTTGGGCGCTCAAATTGAAACCGGAGCCAGCCCTTCCAGCCAAGCGCTGTGCTTGGTGGCCCCCATGGGTTTTGATGTGACCACGGTGGCCGTCGTCGAACGACTGGATCCCACCCGAACCGTGGGCATCGACATGTTGGTGCCAGATGCGGCCAGCAAGCGACGCGTTCTTGCCACCAACCCTGCGACCCGCGCAGACATGCGAGATGCAGCGCACGCCCTTTTCGCCCGCGATGGCAAAGCTGTCAGTGTGATTCACGACAGCGGGGGCTTTGTGACCCAGCGCGTGGTTGCCCACATCGTCAATGTGGCCAGTGACATCTGCCAGCAAGCCATTTGCACCCCTGCTGATTTGGAATTGGCCGTGACCTTGGGCTTGGGTTACCCCATGGGCCCATTGGGCATGGGCAATCAACTCGGTCCTGACAACATCCTTGAAGTCCTGTTCAACCTCCAGACGGTGTATGGTGATCCTCGCTAT
>JBEAMY010000060.1:0-16783 GCA_041165725.1 Pseudomonadota bacterium | reverse complement strand
AACAACTCCAACGTCGTGTCCTTGTCTGCCGTGTACAACTCAGGCCCCTTGATGGCTGGTTACGTCTACACCCGCAACGCCATTGCACAGACAACAAACGCCAACGACACTGTTAACGGTTTTGGAGCTGTGGTTACGGCAGGCGCAACTGCTGTGAATGGAACTCAAACTAACACGGGTCTGGTCGCTACCTATGACTTGGGCGTTGCCAAAGTGGGTTATTTGAATGGTCGTCAGACTTCTACAGCTGGTGTCGGTACAGCTAACAATACCATGGCTGTGAACGTGCCTCTGGGTCAAGCCACCCTGCAATTGGTCACTGGCCGCACCACTTCCTCTGACAACTCTGTTGACAGGCGCTCCACTTTGGTGGGTGCCAAGTACATGCTGAGCAAGCGCACCACCGCTTACATCTACAGCGGTTCCGATGAGAATGCTGGTACTGCCGCCACCGCGCTGGACAAAGATTCCCGCGCTATGGTTGGCATCAACCACACGTTCTAATTGCTTGCTGGCTTGAGCCAGCTTGTGATTCAGAACACCAACCCCGCCCACGGCAACGTGGCGGGGTTTTTTCATGGCCGCGCGACCCGTCCTAAGAATCATTGCAACACCCGCGACAATAAGCCCAGAAAATAGGCCCAAAACAGAGCTCGACCAACCACCATGCCCGCTTCCCGCACCAAAGCCGCTCACCAAGAGCAAGACACCAGCCGTTACCTCAAGCGCATCCTCAATGCCAAGGTGTATGACGTGGCTCATGAAACCAATTTGGACCTGGCCCGCAACTTGAGCCGCCGCTTGAACAACCAGATCCTCCTCAAGCGCGAAGACCAGCAACCGGTCTTCAGCTTCAAGCTGCGTGGGGCCTACAACAAGATGGCGCACCTGAGCGCCGAACAGCTCAAGCAAGGCGTGATTTGCGCGTCTGCCGGCAACCATGCACAAGGCGTTGCACTCGGTGCGCAACGCTTGGGCGCACGTGCGGTGATCGTCATGCCCGTCACCACGCCCAGCGTCAAGGTTGAAGCGGTCAAGGCATTGGGTGGCGAAGTGGTGCTCGAGGGCGAAAGCTATTCGGATGCGCAGTTGCACGCGCAGGCGTTGGCCAAGGCCAAAGGACTGACCTTTGTTCACCCCTTTGACGACCCCGAAGTGATCGCCGGCCAAGGCACGATCGCCATGGAAATGCTGCGCCAACACCAAGGCCCTTTGCACGCCGTGTTCGTGGCGATTGGTGGCGGTGGGTTGATCTCAGGTGTGGCGGCCTACATCAAGGCCGTGCGACCTGAGATCAAGGTCATTGGCGTTCAAACCCGCGATTCCGACGCCATGCTTCAGTCGGTTCAATCCGAATCGCGCGTGACCTTGCCCGATGTGGGCCTCTTTGCCGATGGCACTGCGGTCAAAACCGTGGGCCAAGAAACGTTTCGCCTGGCCAAAGAATGGGTCGACGACTACGTGGTGGTGGACACCGATTCAGTTTGCGCCGCCATCAAAGACATCTTCATCGACACGCGCACCATCGTCGAACCCTCTGGCGCGATGGCAGTGGCCGCCGTCAAGCAATACATCGCCACGCACAAGACCAAAGGCGAGACCTACGCGGCCATTTTGTGCGGTGCCAACATGAACTTTGACCGCCTGCGCTTTGTTGCTGAACGTGCCAGCGTCGGCGAGGAGCGCGAAGCCCTCATGGCGGTGACCATTCCCGAAGAACGCGGCAGCTTCAGGCGCTTTTGTGCTTTGCTGAGCGACTTGCCCGCCTTCGGAGGCAGCAAAGCGCCAAGGCAAATCACCGAATTCAATTACCGCATGGGCGACGCATCCGAGGCGCACGTGTTTGTGGGCGTCACCACAACCCACAAGGGCGAATCGACCAAGATTGCGGCCCACCTCAACAAACAGGGTTTCAAAGCCATAGACCTCACCCACGACGATTTGGCGCAATCGCACATTCGCTACATGGTGGGCGGCGCATCCGAGTTGGCCAGCGACGAACGCTTGCTGAGCTTCACTTTTCCGGAACGCCCCGGCGCCTTGATGAAGTTCCTCTCGAACATGAAACCCAACTGGAACATCAGCCTGTTTCACTACCGCAATCAAGGCGCTGACCATGCCAGCACCCTGGTGGGCTTGCAGGTGCCCGCCAAAGACCAAGCCGCCTTCAAGCGGTTTTTGAAAGAGCTGGGTTATCCGTTTGTGGACGAAACCAGCAACCCCGCCTATCGGATGTTCCTCAAGCGCTGAGCTTCAGCGCGAGGTCACGGGCACACTGGGCGCTGCCGGTAATTTGAGCCGCTCGCTCACTTGACCCGATTTGGCGTCTCCCAACTCCACGCCGTTGGCGTGCACCCTGAGCACCACCAAACCATCGGGCAAGGTCTGCCCCACACGCCAGCTTTTTGCGGATTGCCCATCACCTGCCAAGAGGGCTGACCCTTGGCCATCGGCTTGCACCATCACGCCCAGTAAACGCCAAGCCGGGCGACTGGGCTCAGGGGCTTGCCCGTCAGACTTGGTGCCCGAAGCTGCAGAAGTACCAGAAGCGTCCAAACTGGATGCCGTGACCGCCAGCGCCTTGGCCATCGCGTCAGGTGACGTGGCTTTGATGGGCGTTTGAACCGGCGCACTCACCGTCTCTTGGGGCCGGCTCAAGCGCAAACCCCAAACCACCAAGCTGATGCCCAGCACCAGGCCAAGCACGCCAAGCCCCAGCCGCAAGGCCAAAGGCGGGCGATCAGAAATCTGATGCAACGCAGAAGGTGTTCGAATCGGGTTCATGACTCAGAGGGCAAAGGACACAACTCTTTGTATGATGCCTCATTCTGAATCGATCCATCATGCCCACCCGTCCACACCCCTCCCCTCAAGCCGCAGGCTCCACCCCGGCCCATGGCCTTCGCCAACAGGGCTTCACCCTCATCGAGCTGATGGTGGTCTTGCTCATCTTGGGCATTCTGGGTGCTTTGGTGGTTCCCCGCCTCATCGACCGGGCTGACGACGCCCGCGTCACCGCCGCCAAGACCGACGTCAACAACCTGAGTCAAGCGCTCAAGATGTACCGTTTGGACAATCTGGCCTACCCCAGTTCAGGTCAAGGCTTGCAAGCCTTGGTTCAAAAGCCCGAGACCGAGCCCCAAGCGCCAAACTGGCGGCCCTACCTCGACAAATTGCCCAATGACCCTTGGGGGCGTCCCTATCAGTACCTGAACCCTGGTGTTAAAGGCGAAATCGATGTCTTTTCGTTGGGAGCTGATGGCAAGCCGGGTGGCGAAGGTGCCAATGCCGACGTCGGCAATTGGCAGTGATCCCGCCCCTGAATCGCGGACTCACCGTCCGCCTAGGGCTGCGCCTGGCTTCACCCTGCTGGAGCTGATGCTGGTTTTGTTGGTGGTGGGCCTGACCACCGCCTTGATCGTGCTTCGCTGGCCCCAACCCCCTTTGCGCGAGCTGAGTCAAGACGCTGAACGTCTGGCTGCACACCTCGACATCCTGCGCCAGCAAGCCGCCTCGCAAGGCCAGCCCTTGACTTGGACGGCCAACGCTTCGGGCTACGCATGGCTGTCGCCGCACACGCAATCTCAAACGGCTCAACTCGTTCTGCCCGGCGAGCCGGTTTCCGGGCCTTTGGTCGTTGAGCTGCGATCGACCTTAGACCCCACTCTTCGCGCCACCATCGAGGCCAGCGGCCTCTTGCCCTTCAAGGTGAGCGTGAGTGCCAAGGCTTTGCCATGACGCCGCAATCTTCCCGCCGTCACCACGCCAAGCAAAGCGGTTTCACATTGGTCGAGGTCTTGGTGGCCCTGGTGCTGCTCGCCATGGTGCTGGGCGCTGGCCTTCGCGTGAGCGCATCGCTCACCCAGCAAGCCCAACGACAGGACTTGCAAGGCCTTGCCCAGCTCTGCGCCGACAATCAACTCGTCGCTTTAAGGCTGTCGCCCGTGTGGCTGGCACCCGGCGAACGACAAGCGCAATGTCCGCAGTTGCAACACCGCTTCACCATCCGCACACGTCTCAGCGCCACACCCAATCCGTCGGTGGTCAGGGTGGACATCCGCGTCCTGCTCAACGACGAAGCCATGTGGCAAGTCACCACCGTGATGGGGCGGTATTGAACATGACGGCTCCCATTGCAAAACCCATTGCAAAACCCATTATTGGCCCCTCCAGGCTCTACAGATCCCCAATGCCCTCCAAGCGCTCCGGACCCTCAAAGTGCTTGAACCACTCACAAGGCTTCACCTTGGTTGAAGTGATGCTCGCCCTGTTGGTTTTGTCGTTGCTCGCCGCCCTCTCGTGGCAAGGTTTGTCCACGCTGATGCGCACCCGCAGCCTGGTGCAATCCCACATCGACACCGCCCAAGTGCGAGATGGATCACTTGCCCAATGGCGAATCGACTGGCAACAACTCTGGACCGAGCCGCTTGGGGTTCGATTGCCCGCCCATCAGTGGGACGGCCAACACCTTGTGCTGCTCAGGCGCGCGCCGTTTCAAAGCCAATGGGAAGACGCTGGCATCCAAGTGGTGGCCTGGGTGGTGCGCGACGGCCATTGGTGGCGCTGGGCCTCGGCTCCCACTCGCCAGCAAGCCGAGTTGACCCAGGCCTGGCAACACGCGCAACTCTGGGTGCAGCAAGGTCAGGCCAGCCCGCTGGCCCATGCGCTGACGCCCGCCATGAGTTGGCAGGTTTTCTATCACCGAGGCGGGGCTTGGGTGAACCCAGCCAGCGATGCCACCTCCGCCCAGAAAGACCCCGCCTTGCTGCTTCAAACCAGCGCGCCCGATGCCATCCGGCTCAACCTGAACGTGGCCGATCAGCAAACCCTCACTTTGGACATCGCCAGCCCCACGCTGGCGCTGGAGCGGCCATGAACCCACGTTCTTCGTCCTCTGGCTCAGCCTTGCTCACCGCGATGTTGGTCATCGCCATGGTGGCTGCCCTCTCCACCGTGGCCTTGTGGCAGTTGTGGCGCCACGTCAGCGTGCAAAGCTTGTCGCAACACAGCCGACAAAACCAATGGCTGCTCGTGGGTGCGCTCGATTGGGGCCGGATCATCTTGCGCGAAGATGCAAGGCTCAACCCCATAGACCACGGTGGTGAGCCTTGGGCCATGCCTTTGCAAGCCACCTCGCTGAGGCCTTTTCTGGCAAACCCCACTGGCGCTGGCGGCACAACCGCAACGCCCGAATCGCCCGAATCGTCAATCAACCCTGCCGATGAAGTCCAACTGGCGGGGCGCATCACCGATGCGCAGTCCAAATTCAACCTGCACGATGTCGCCATGGGCCAGGAGCAAGCGTTTCGTACCTGGAAAAAGATGTTTGCCCTGCTGAATTTGCCCGAAGCCCAAGCCGAACAGGCTTTGGTGCAATGGAGCGCCGCACGCAACCAGACGCCCCAGGCTCCGCTCATGCCCCAACGGCTTGCTCAGCTGAGCTGGCTGGGTTTGCCCCCCAGCACGTTGCAAAGGCTGGCCCCCCACGTGGTGTTCTTGCCCACGCCTGCCGCACTCAACCTCAACACCGCCACGCCCGAGGTGATCTCTGCCGTGACCGGCGTGCCGCTGGCCCAAGCCCGCCGGTGGGCGATTCAGCGTCAAACCCGGCCTGCGGAGTCGGTGGAGGAAGTCGCGCAATTCTTTGGCAGTGCCGCCGCCCAATGGCCCGCAGCCCAGTTGTCGGTGCGCTCCCAATGGTTTGACATCCAAGGCCAGTTGATCCGCAGCGATGTGAGCCTTCAGGCTTCGGGCTTGATTCGGCGGCAAGACCTTTCGGTTCGCCTGCAGCGATTGCAGTTCGAGCCGATTCCTGCGTCAAGCCCTGCCGCAACGACCGCGATTTCTACAATCCCCTGAACATGCAACTGCTTTTGCCCCCAACCGAATCCGGAACCGACTGGACCTGTGTGGACACCCACGGCGCTCTTGCCTCTGGCGAAGAGCGCGTGTTGGGCCTGGACCAACTCCATCCCAGCAAGGACACGGTGTTGGTGGTGCCCTGGCAGTGGATGTCCTGGCACCGCATCACATTGCCCCCAAACAGCCACCGCCAACTGTTGCCCATTGTGGCCAGCTTGCTCGAAGAAGAATTGCTGGACCCGATCGACGACTTGCACCTGAGCTTTGAGCCCCAGGCTTTGACCGTGGCCCGCCAGGGTGGCGAGATCAGCGTGGGCGTTTGCAAAACCGCAGACCTGCAGCACGCTTTGCAGGCGCTGGCCACCCGTTCTTGCCGACCGAGCCGCATCGCCCCCGAATTGGCCCCTGGCGAAAGCCCTCAGGCCTTGCAATTGAATTGGGTTCAAGGCGCATCACAAGCGCACCGCATCTGCCGCCACGAACAAGGCTTTTTTGCTGTTCCGGCCAACAACCCCTTCTTGCCCGAAGGCATGTTCAACCCCAAGCCCCAAGCGGTCAGGGCCTGGGCTGAGCCGGCTTTGGTCAAAGAAGCAGAACGCTGGCTGGCACTCGCCGGTTGGGCCGTGCCAGTTCAGGTGCAGACCCGCAAAGACCGACTGCTCGACGCCGCTCGCAGCCCCTGGAACCTGGCCCAAGGCCACTTCAAAACCCAGTCCAGCTGGCAGCATCAAACCCGCGCTGCGCGCCAATGGCTGATGTTGGACCCCAAAGCCAAGGGATTGCGCTGGGGCTTGCTGGCCTTGGTGCTCATTCAGGGCTTGGGGCTGGTCGCATCGAACTGGCAAGACCGCCGTGAACTTGCGGCCCTGCAAACGCTGATCGACCAATCGTTTGCGCAAGCCCTGCCCAACACTCCGCAACTCGACGCCCCGGCACAAATGGCCCAAGCCTTGCGCCAACTCGAACAACAGCACGGCGTCCCCAGCACCAGCGATCTGGGTCATCTGCTCGCCGCCTGGGGCCAAGTCATGCCCCAGCATCCCATCGAACAATTCGCCTACCAACGCGACGAGTTGCAGATTCAGGGCTTGTCGCCCGAGGTCTTGAAGGCCGCCGAGGCCTCGCCTTGGCAACGCCTGGGCCTGCAAGCCCGTGTGCAACAGCAAGCCTTGCACCTGAGGGCCATTCCCAACACCGAGCGCAACGCTTCGCTTGCTGGCAGTGCCAAAACTGAGCCCAAAGAAGTGCTCAGGGACAAAGCCCAGCAAGTTCTTGCCCTGCATGGCCGCATCCAGCCCTTGCGTGAACGCCCGCTCAATGCCTTACAAGTGCGCACCGCTTTGCAAACCCTCACGCCGCTCAAACCCAACCAAGGCGAATGGCGCTTCAGTGCCCAAGAGGCGGTGCTCGATGCCCGCCAGGTGAGCACCGCGCAGCTGGTGCAATGGCTGTCGGATTGGCCTGCCCATGCCCACGTGAGCGTGGTGCAAGCACAAGCCTTGCGGACCAACTCAGGCTGGCAGGTGCAACTCAGCACCCGCATGCCCAAGCCTTGAGGTCACGCACATGGCGGATTCACCGCAGCGCAAACCACCAACTGCATCAACAGCGTCTTGGCTGGGCTGGGGCATTGCACTTGGCGCATTGCTGAGCGTGTTGATCCTCTTGCCCGCAAGGTGGTTCGCGCCATGGCTTGCCCAAGCCAGCCGCCAGCAGGTGGCCTTGTTGAATGTGCAAGGCAGCGTTTGGCAAGGGCAGGCGCAACTCGCATTGGCTTCGCCTCAACACAGCTGGCAAGCTTTGCCCGGACATTGGCGCTGGCATTGGCAAACCGCCTGGATCAGTGGCCCTGCCCTTGTGCTCACGCTGGAAAGCGACTGTTGCCTGAACGTGCCCCTGCGCGCCACCTGGCAAGCGCTCAACCAGGGGCAATGGACCCTCAATGCCCTGGACGCTCACGCTGAGGCCGCATGGCTGCAGGCATTGGGCGCACCTTGGAACACCTTGGGCTTGCAAGCCCGCGTCCAAATTCAAGGCCAAGGCATGGCGGGTCAACTCGGTTGGCGTGGCCTGAACATTCACCAAGGCCGCTTGGGTGTGGACATCGTGAACCTCTCCTCCAGCTTGTCGCCAATTCAGCCTTTGGGTGACTACCGTGTTGAGCTGGCATTCAAGCCCGCCCTGCAACTGACGATTCATACCCAAAAAGGGCCATTGCTGCTCAGTGGTCAAGGTGATTGGAGCGGTCAGCGCTTGCAGTTTCGGGGGATGGCCCGAGCCGATGCACCGCACGCAGAAGCCTTGCAAGCTTTGCTGAGTGTCCTGGGTCAACGCCAGGGCACCCAGGCCGAATTGAATTTTTGAATGCGCATCATGTCTGACTTATTCGTCTTGAATCCCTCTGCCGCAGCGCGGGGCCTGGCTTTGTGCTTGGCCTTGAACATGACGCTGGGGGCTTCGATTGCCCATGCTCAGGCTCAGGCCCAAACGAGAAGCAACGAGGCCGACGCCACATCGTCCGTGGCCAACAGCACGCCAAACGATGCGCCGCCACCCCGCAGCGACTCCCGCGCCAGCGTCGTCACGCAAGGCAAGGGGCGGGTGCAACTGCACTTTGCCAATGCCGACATCGAAGCCGTGGTGCGGACCTTGGCTGGTTTGGCCAGGCCTCAGCAGGTGCTGGTGGTCGACCCCAAAGTCAAAGGCCAGATCAACTTGCAAACCGATCGCGCGGTCTCTCACGAAGAAGCCTGGCAGTTGCTCCTCTCTGCACTGAGGCTTCGTGGTTATGCCGTGCTGAATTCGGGCCAGTCGATTCAACTCGTCCCCGAAATCGATGCCAAGCTGCATGGCAGCGCCGCCACCGTCTTCAACGGCACTGGAGCCCCGCGCGATGGACAAGTCGGCACGCGCATTTTTCACCTCAGCCATGAGAGTGCGTCCAACCTTGTGCCAGTGCTTCGCCCATTGATCGGCGCGAACAACACCATCAACCTCAATCCCGGCACAAACACGCTGGTCATCACCGACTACAGCAACAACCTCGACCGATTGGCGCGCATCATCGAATCGCTGGATGTGCCTCGCACCGTGGAGCCGGCCGTGATTGCGCTCAAGCATGCGGTGGCCGCCGATGTGGTGAGCCTGATCACGCGCTTGTGGAGCGAGTCAGGCAATCGCGCCGCAGCGCCTGCCCAAGGTCAAACCGACACCAGTGTTCGCACCAGCCTCATGGCCGATCCGCGCAGCAATGCCGTCGTGGTTCGCGCACCCAACTCGGCCCAGCTGGAACAGGCCAAAGCCTTGATCAACCAGCTCGACCAACCCAGCGGCTTGGTGGGCAGTGGCAACTGGCACGTGGTCTACCTCAAAAATGCCAATGCGGTGCAACTGGCCAACACGCTCAGAGCGACCATGAGCGCAAGCCCCAATTCGCCCTTGGGCCAAGTGGCCACGAACACCGCCAACGCACCCGCTTCAAGCAACGCCAGCAGCGCATCGGTTGCATCGAATGCGTCAAGCACCGGCGGGCAAATCCAGGCGGATGCCGCCACCAACTCGCTCATCATCACTGCACCTGAACCGGTGTTTCGCGACCTCAACCTCATCATCCAAAAACTCGATCAACGCCGCGCTCAAGTGCTGGTCGAAAGCATCATTGCCGAAGTCGATGCCAGCAAGGCCGCGCAGTTCGGCATTCAGTGGCAAGGGGTCAATGGTCAAAACGGATCAAACGTGGGCATCTTGGGCACCAACTTCGGAACGGGTGGCAACAACATCCTCAACCTGTCCACGCAAGGCGCATCGGGCGCGGCCTTGCCCGGACAAGGTTTGAACATCGCCGCCGCCAGGCCTGTGAACGGGGTTTATGTGCTGGGCACGCTGGCCAATTTCTTGCAAACCCAAGGTGGGGCCAACATCTTGTCCACCCCCTCTTTGCTCACGCTGGACAACGAAGAAGCCAAGATCGTGGTCGGCCAAAACGTCCCCTTTGTCACCGGCCAATACACCGCCAATAACAGCAATGCCGGAGCGGTCAACCCCTTCCAAACGATTGAGCGCAAAGACGTGGGCCTGACCCTCAAGGTCAAGCCACAGATCAGCGAATCGGGTTCAGTCAAGATGACCATTTACCAGGAAGTCTCCAGCGTGGACAGCACCACCTCCAATGCCGGCTTGATCACCAACAAGCGCTCCATCGAATCGAATGTGATGGTGCAAGACGGATCGGTGATCGTGCTCGGTGGCTTGCTCTCCGACACCTACGAGGGCAACAACTCGCAAGTGCCTGGGCTGGGCGACATCCCATTGCTGGGCGCCCTATTCAAGTCTGAAGCCCGCAACCGCAAAAAAACCAATCTGATGGTGTTTCTGCGACCCGTGGTTTTGCGCGATGAAAACAGCACCAGCACCTTATCGCAGCAGCGTTACCGCGAGATGTTCGAGGCCCAACAGGGCTCGCACAAGCCTGGCAGCGCGGTCGCCCCTGTGGCCAACGACGCTCAGTTGCCGGCCTTGCCCGGTCTGCCAAGCCAAGCCGCTCAGCCCAGCAAAAAACCATGAGTCTTCCGCTGCCCTACGCCTTTGCCCGCGCACATCGGCTGCTGCTTGAAGAGGAGCGCGATGGGCTCACGCTTTGGCACACCGCGCAGGTGAATGTGAGCGCATGGAACGAGGTCATGCGGCGCCATGTCTTGGCCCGCATCCACCAACTCGACGCCCAAGAACTGCTGCGCCGCATCGATCAGGTTTATGGTCAAGCGCAACAGCACGCTGCAAGGGTGATGAACGAGGTACAAGACGACGCCGACGTGCAGCGACTCATGCAAGACTTGCCCGCCGTCGAAGATTTGCTGGAAAGTGCCACCGATGCGCCCATTGTTCGCATGCTCAATGCCTTGCTCACTCAAGCCGTGCGCGATGGTGCGAGCGACATCCACATCGAACCCCATGAGCGCCATTGCGTGGTGCGTTTTCGCATCGATGGACAGTTGCGCGAAATCGTGAGGCCTCCGCTGGCCTTGCACGCTGCGCTGATCTCGCGACTGAAGATCATGGCTGAGCTCGACATCGCCGAAAAGCGCTTGCCTCAAGATGGCCGCATCGCTCTGCGCTTGGGACAAAAAGCCATTGACGTTCGCGTCTCGACCTTGCCCAACGCCCACGGCGAACGCGCGGTGCTGCGCTTGCTCGACAAAAGCGAGGACAGACTCAACCTGGCCCATCTGGGCTTGAGCACGGCGCACCACGACCTGCTTTTGCGCTGGGTTCACCAACCCCACGGCATCGTTCTTGTCACAGGCCCCACAGGTTCGGGCAAAACCACCACGCTGTATGCGGCCTTGCGCGAACTGGCAGATGGCCAACTCAACATCCTCACGGTAGAAGACCCCATTGAATACGAGCTGCCCCATGTGGGGCAGACGCAAGTCAACCCCAGCATTGACCTGAGCTTTGCCACTGCGCTGCGCGCCATCCTGCGACAAGACCCCGACGTGATCCTCATTGGCGAGATCCGTGACGAAGAGACCGCTCGCATCGCTGTGCAAGCCTCACTCACCGGTCACCTGGTGCTGGCGACCTTGCACACCAACGATGCGGTGAGCGCTGTCACCCGGCTCACCGACATGGGCATAGAACCTTATTTGCTCAGCTCTTCGCTGATCGGGGTCATGGCCCAACGCTTGGTCCGCAAGCTGTGCCCGCACTGCAAAGGCAGAGGTTGTGTGCATTGCGCGCACCAAGGTCATCAGGGCCGCACAGGTTTGTATGAAATGCTGCATGTGGACGATGGCCTGCGCGCCCTCATTCACTCGCGCCAAAGCGAGGCTCAATTGTTGGCCCACGCCAAGGCCCATGGCTTTGCCGATTGCGCCAGCGATGGTGAGCGTTTGATCGCTGCGGGCATCACCACCCGTGAAGAAGTCTTGCGCGTCACGCGCGAGGCCAAGCCATGAGCGCCTTCCTCTACGAGGCTCTCAACGACAAGGGGCGCACCGTTCAAGGGCTGATCGAAGCCGACTCGCCGAAAACCGCGCGTGCGGATTTGCGCGCACAAGGTCTGGTGCCCATTCACGTCAAGCCCGTGGGCATGCCCTCGGGTCGCGGCTTGAAAAGGGTGATTTGGCAAGCTCCCGTGTTCTCAGCCAGCGAACATGCCATCTGGTTGCGCCAGCTCGCCAGCTTGTTGCTCGCCGGCTTACCACTGGAGCGATGCTTGGCCGCCATGGCCGACGATGCACGCACACCGCGTCAAACCGAACTCATGGCGCAGTTGCGCTCTGAAGTGCATGCGGGCCAGGGTTTGGCCAAAGCCATGGCCGAACATCCGCAAACCTTCAAGCCAATTGATGTGGCCGTCATCGCCGCTGGCGAACAAAGCGGACAGCTGGGTGAGGTGCTCGATGCCCTGGCTCGAGATGCGCAAGCGAGGCTGGAGTTGCGCAGCAAAGTCTTGGCAGCCATGCTCTACCCCAGCATCGTCAGCGTGATCTCGTTAGCCATCGTGCTGTTTTTGTTGGGCAGTGTGGTGCCGCGCATTGCCGAAGTCTTCACCGCGAGCCGACAGGCCTTGCCCCTGCTGACCCGATTGATGCTGGGTCTGAGCGAAGCCGTCCAAGCGGGTTGGCCCGCCTTGCTGATGACCGCAATCGGTGTCTGGCTGATCCATCGCATGGTGGTGAGCGATCCGCAGCGCCGCGTGCGCTGGGATGCGTTTGTGCTGCGCTGGCCTTTGGTGGGACGCATGAGTTTGCTCTACCACTCGGCGCGCATGGCGGCGACTTTGTCGCTGCTCATCGGTGCTGGTGTTCCTTTGCTGCGGGCCTTGCAGGCGGCAGCCGACACCTTGGGCAATGCGGCCTTGCGCCAAAACGCCTTGGCCTTGGTCGACTGGGTGCGCGAAGGCGCACCGCTCACCACCGGCCTGGAACACCAAGCCCTGTGGCCGCGCGTGCTGAGCCTTTTTGCCCGAATGGGCGAACAAACCGGAGACCTTTCTGGCATGCTGGCCCAAGCCAGCGCCCACATGAGCGAAGATGTGCAACGCCGTGCCCTCACCCTGGCGACTTGGCTGGAGCCCATTTTGGTGGTGGTCATGGGGCTGGTGGTGCTGCTCATCGTCTTGGCGGTGATGCTGCCCATCGTCGAAATGAATGCACTGATTCGCTGAGCGAATCCAAAAGGAATGCAAGCATGGGCATGAGTCTGGAAGGCAAACTGGTGGTGGCGATCTCCTCGCGAGCCCTCTTCGATTTCGAAGAGGAAAACCGAGTTTTTGAGCAGTCCAACGACCGCGCCTACATGGACTTGCAACTGCAACGCTTGGACATTCCGGCCAAACCCGGCGTGGCTTTTTCGTTGGTGCAAAAGTTGTTGCGCTTTAACGCAGGCGATGAGCAACGCGTCGAAGTCGTCATCCTCTCGCGCAACGACCCGGTGAGCGGCATGCGGGTGTTTCGCTCGGCCCAGCACTATGGCTTGCCCATTCAGCGCGGCACCTTCACCCGAGGTGCGCCGCCATGGCGTTATTTGCGAGCACTCAACGCCAACCTGTTTTTGTCGGCCAACCTCGACGACGTGCGGGCCGCATTGGACGCAGGCGTGCCAGCCGCTCAGGTCTACCCCTTGTCGGCGCGCGCGGGCAGCGCTCATCCCAACGAAGTGCGAATTGCCTTTGACGGCGACGCAGTGCTGTTTTCTGACGAAGCCGAGCGGGTGTTTCAAGCGCAAGGCCTCAGCGCCTTTCAACAGCATGAGCGCGACAAGGCTGAACTGCCACTTTCTGGCGGGCCGTTCAAGCCCTTGCTCGAAGCCTTGCACCGCATGCAAGCCCAGTCCGATGGGCCGGTGCGAATCCGAACTGCGCTGGTCACCGCACGCAGCGCTCCGGCGCACGAGCGCGCGATCCGCACCCTCATGGCTTGGGACATCTTGGTCGACGAGGCCATGTTCCTCGGTGGCCTATCCAAGGGAGAGTTTTTGCGCGAGTTCGAACCCGATTTCTTTTTTGACGATCAGACCGGTCACATCGAGTCTGCGGCCAGGCATGTGCCCGCAGGCCATGTCGTGCAAGGCATCACCAATCCACCGACTTAAAGCAAGCGGTGGCGTTCAGCCTCGCCGCTTTTCGCGCTGGGTGATCCACAGGGTCGAGGCCATGATGACGGCAGCGCCAATCCAGGTGGTGGAGCTGGGCACCGAAGAAAAAATCAGCCAGCCCAGTGCCGAGGTCCACACCAGATCCAAAAAGCGCAGCGACTGCGTGGCCGAGATGTCAGCCAAACCAAAGCCGTGGGCCATGCAGTAGTGTGCATATGAACCCAATATGCCCGCCACCGCAAAACCCAACCATTGCCAGGCTGAAACCGATTCCCATTGCATCAAACCCAGCGGCGCACTGAGCAAAGCGATCACCAGAGATTGCCACAGCACGATGGTGCTGGACTTCTCTGATCGGGTCAGTGCCTTGGTGATGAGGAAAGAAGCGGCGAACAAAGGCGAGGTCGCCATCATGATGAGGTTGTAGTAACCCCCCTCGCCACTGAGCTTGGGACCCACCACAACCAGAACGCCAACCAGACCAATCAAGGCGGCGATCCAGCGGTCTTTGCGCATGCGCTCGCCCAAGAACCAAGCGGCACCCAACATGACGTAGATGGGGCCCGTGAAGCTGATGGCCGTCATGTCGGCCAAAGGGATGTGCGGCAAGGCGATGAACCACAGCGTGAGGGCCGCTGTGTGCGCCGCACCGCGCCAGAACTGGCCCCGCACATCGCGCGGCCAATAATTGGACATGCCATAACGCCACACCATGGGCAACATCACCGCCACGCCGGCCAAGTAACGCAAAAACTGCGCTTGCCCGGTGGGTAACTGTTGGCTGAGCACGCGCAACAAGGCATTGAGCAAAGAAAAGATGAAGCCGCTCCATGCGATCCAAAACATGCCTTGGATGGTGAGCGGCCAAGACGAGATGCGTTCTTGGCAGCGTCGGGCAATCGATTGGTAAGCAGCAACGAGCATGGCTGCGAGTCTAGGCGATGGCGCACGATGTGCCTGTCGCCACGATTCACGAGCGCGCCAGCGCCAATTCGCCCCAGTGCGTGGTGTAGCGCGGCGTTCGCCTGGCCTGCTTCATCATCCAGGGCTTGTCCACAGAACCGGCTTGCACGGCCGCCAGCATCAGCGTGCCGCGTCCGTGTCTGGCGTTGATGTCATCCAGCGCTTGCATGAGTCGATCGCGTGGTGGGTCTCGCGCCGGCGCCTGAGCATCGCCCCAATCGAGTTCATGCTGATGTTGGGACGATGGCGTGAGGTCGAGCAGCATCACCCCAGCCTTGGCATAGCGGTGGCCGGGACGATAGATGTGCGTGAGGCCAGCCAGCGCGGCTTGCACCAGTTGGGCCGTGTCGGCACTGGGGCGAACCAGCGGCACGACCACCGAGTTGGCGTACTGGCGGTCTTGCCGCCGAAATGGGCTGGTGCGAATGAAGCACAGCACCGATCCGGCAAGACCTGACTGGGTGCGCAATTTTTCTGCGGCCCTTTGGGCAAAGGTGGTGACGGCCGCTTGCAAGTCTCCCAGCGCCACCACGGCTTCACCAAACGAGCGGGTGCACGCAATTTGTTGTTTGTCGGTGGGCACATCGTCCAGATCGATGCAGGGCATGCCGTGCAATTCACGCCAGGTGCGCTCCAACACCACCGAGGCGTTGGCCCGCACCCATGAGACCTCACAGCGCATGAAATCGGCCACCGTGTGCACGCCCGCTTGCGCCAGCTTGGCTGCGATGCGACGGCCCACGCCCCACACTTCAGCCACTGGTGTGACTTGGAACAACTCGTGCTGCTCACGCACGCTCAGCAAACCCAGCGCACACACTTGCGCGAGGTGATCGGGATAAATGCCTGGTTTTCGCTCAGCGGTTTTGGCGATGTGATTGGCCAGCTTGGCCAAGGTTTTGGTGGCGCCCAAGCCCACACAACACGGAATGCCCACCCAGGTGAGCACGCGTTCGCGCAAGCGACGCGCCCGCTCCAGCCAATCGCCTGCAATGCCACTGAGGTCCACAAAGCTTTCGTCGATGGAATAGATTTCTTGGCGATGCCCCAAGCCCGCCACCAAACTCATCATGCGGTCGCTCATGTCGCCATACAGCGTGAAGTTGGCCGACAGGCTCACCAGCCCTGCTGATTCCTCCAAATGGCGAATTTCAAACCAGGGCGCACCCATGGCAATGCCCAGTGCTTTGGCCTCGTTGCTGCGCGCGATCGCGCAGCCGTCGTTGTTGGAGAGCACCACCACAGGCCGCCCTTGCAAGCTGGGGCGAAACACGCGCTCGCACGAGACATAAAAATTGTTGCCATCGACCAAGGCATACATGGGCATCAGGCCTTGAACTGTTTGATGGCCGCGACCACCACGCCCCAAACCTCAAGGCTTTGGCCATCGCGCGGCTCGATGTCGGCATAGGTGGGATTGGCGGCCTTGAGGCGAACCCGGCCTGCGCGCATCAGCAAGGTTTTGCAAACGAACTCGCCATCGACCACGGCAATCACCACCTGGCCGGAACGGGCGCGAATCGCGCGATCCACCAGCACCACATCGCCGTCAAAAATGCCGGCCTCGCGCATGGAGTCGCCACGCACCCTCAGCAAAAACGTCGCCTGCGGATGACGGATCAACTCGGCCATGAGGTCGATGCGCTGAACCGCATGGTCCTCGGCTGGCGAAGGAAAGCCCGCTGCAACATGGGCAGGCAAGGCCTGGACCAACGATGAATCGGGCACGATGGGCAAGGCTTTGGTCGCTAAACGGGCGGCAAGGGATGAAGAAGATCGTGACATGGCAGGACAGAAATACCTGTTTTTATACACAGTATGCCAAATTCTGACCTATCATGCGACGCTGCCTGTTCGA
>JBEAMY010000059.1:0-6161 GCA_041165725.1 Pseudomonadota bacterium | reverse complement strand
TGCTTAGGGGTATAGCTCAATTGGCAGAGCGTCGGTCTCCAAAACCGAAGGTTGGGGGTTCGATTCCCTCTGCCCCTGCCACCTAAGGCAAACCAGGCCCACCTTCAACGGTGGGCTTTGGTTCCTCAGGGGGTTGATTCGAATACATGCTTTTTGGACTTTTCATGTCTACCAACGCCGTCGAAACCGTCAACACAACCGCAGACAAGCTCAAGCTTGCGCTGGTGGTCGCGCTGCTCATTGCAGGCTTGGCGGGTTTTTACCTGTTGGCTGGCCAGTCGCCCTGGATCCGTTGGGGTGTTTTGCTGGTGGGTCTGGCCTTGTCTGTGATCACCTTTTTGGTGGCGACGCCTGGGCAGCGATTGATTGGTTTTGGGCGCGATTCGATCCGCGAAATTCGCAAAGTGGTTTGGCCCACCCGCAAGGAAACCTTGCAGATGACCGCCTACGTGTTTGTGTTTGTGCTGGTGATGGCCATTTTTCTGTGGCTGACCGACAAGACCCTTGAATGGGTGTTTTACGACCTGATTCTTGGATGGAAAAAGTGATGACCGACATCGACCAACCTGTGACGGCTGACGATTACAAGCCATCCCATCCCGACATGCGCTGGTATGTCGTTCACGCCTATTCGGGCATGGAAAAAGCCGTTGAGCGCAACATTCAAGAGCGCATCAATCGCCTGGGCATGCAGTCCAAGTTTGGCCGAATCCTCGTTCCCACCGAAGAAGTGGTCGAGATGAAAAACGGCCAGCGTCGCACCACCGAGCGCCGATTCTTTCCGGGTTATGTGCTCGTTGAAATGATCATGGACGATGAAACTTGGCACTTGGTCAAGCACACCAGCAAAGTCACCGGTTTTGTTGGCGGGAGCCGCAACCGTCCTGCCCCAATCTCTGAGCAAGACGTTTTGAAAATCGTCAACCAGATGCAAGAGGGTTCTGACAAGCCCCGCCACAAAGTGGAGTTCATGGTGGGCGAACTCATTCGCGTCAAGGACGGCCCTTTCACCGACTTCAACGGCTCTGTCGAAGAAGTCAACTATGAGAAGAACAAAGTACGGGTATCGGTCACGATCTTTGGTCGTTCGACGCCTGTTGAGCTGGAATTCGGACAGGTCGAAAAAACCTGAGCTGTTGAGCGTTTTTCGGCTCTGCGCTCCCAAATTCAGAGCCGCCAACCCCGGGGAGTTGATGCCTGACATCAACGTTTGTACCCGCAAGGAGCAATAGCATGGCAAAGAAAATTGTCGGCTTCATCAAGCTGCAAGTGCCAGCGGGCAAGGCCAACCCTTCGCCCCCAATCGGCCCCGCGCTCGGTCAGCGTGGCCTCAATATCATGGAATTCTGCAAGGCATTCAACGCCCAGACCCAAGGCGTAGAGCCGGGCCTGCCTTTGCCGGTGGTGATCACCGCGTTTGCAGACAAATCATTCACCTTCATCATCAAGACGCCCCCGGCGACCACCTTGATCAAGAAGGCCATCAAGCTGGACAAAGGATCTTCCAAGCCCCATACCGACAAGGTGGGCAAGATCACCCGCGCACAACTTGAAGACATCGCAAAAACCAAAATGCCCGACATGACGGCAGCTGACCTTGACGCAGCTGTACGCACCATTGCGGGTTCAGCTCGCTCCATGGGCGTGACGGTGGAGGGACTCTGAAATGGCCAAGCTCACCAAGAAACAAAAAGCAACCGAAGGCAAAGTGGATTCCAACAAGCTGTATGCCCTGGTTGAGGCCATTGATCTGGTCAAGTCTTGCGCAACCGCCAAGTTTGACGAGTCCATCGATGTGGCCGTGCAACTCGGCATTGACGCCAAGAAATCCGACCAAGTCGTCCGTGGTGCTGTGGTGCTGCCTAACGGCACCGGTAAAACCGCTCGCGTCGCTGTGTTCGCGCAAGGTGCTAAGGCTGAAGAAGCCAAGGCTGCTGGCGCCGATGTGGTTGGCATGGATGACCTCGCGGCCCAAGTCAAAGCTGGCGACATGCCCTTTGACGTGGTGATCGCAGCACCTGACGCCATGCGCGTTGTGGGCACCTTGGGTCAGATCCTGGGCCCCCGTGGACTGATGCCAAACCCCAAAGTGGGTACGGTGACCCCCGATGTCGCCACGGCAGTGAAAAACGCCAAAGCCGGTCAGGTTCAATTCCGCGTCGACAAGGCTGGCATTGTTCACGCCACGATTGGTCGTCGCTCATTTGATACCGACAAACTCAAAACCAACTTGTCTGCACTGGTCGACGCCTTGAACAAGGCCAAGCCTGCCACCAGCAAAGGCATTTACCTTCGCAAGTTGGCGGTGTCGTCCACCATGGGTGTGGGCGTTCGAGTGGACATGCAAAGTTTGGCCTGATGGCCGTAAAGATTCCGGACCTGTTGCAAGACAAGCCCGGAGTGGTGGGCCGCTGCGATTTCGATTGCAGTGGGCCATCCAAGACCGTTGGCGCGCCTCGGGCGCTTAATCCAAAGGGCCAACGCAGATGGCGTACCCGCCTAGGGACAATTTCCTAAGGTTGGTCGCTGAACCGAAGGTGTGTCCGTTCATGCGGACACTTTTGAAGGAGTAGACCTTGAGTCTGAATCGCAGTGAGAAAGAAGCCGTCGTCTCTGAAGTCGCCGGCCTCGCCGCGCAAGCTCAAACGCTGGTGATGGCGGAATACCGTGGCATCACGGTCGCTGACATGATCAAACTGCGCTCCGAAGCGCGCAGCAAGGGCGTGAACCTGAGTGTTCTTAAGAACACGCTGGCTCGCCGTGCTGTGGCTGGGAGCTCGTTTGAAGTGGCAGTCGATCAGATGACCGGACCGCTGATCTATGGTTTCTCCGTTGACGCAGTGGCCGCCGCCAAGGTGGTGGCCGATTTCGCCAAGACCAACGACAAGTTGGTCATCCGCGGCGGCGTCTTCGGTGGCAAAACCCTGGACGTCAACGGTGTCAAGCAACTGGCCAACATTCCCTCTAAAGAGGTGTTGCTGTCCCAGTTGTGTGGCTTGCTCAAGTCGCCGATTTCCCGCACCGCTGTGGTGTTGGGCGCTTTGGCGACCAAGAAAGGCGAGGCTGCTGCCGCTTGAGGCACGCAGTCCATCCCCCATCCAACCATTCTTAGGAAATCAACATGTCATTTGATAAAGACGCATTTTTGACCGCGCTCGACAGCATGACGGTCATGGAACTCAACGATCTGGTCAAGGCCATCGAAGAGAAGTTTGGCGTGAGTGCCGCTGCCATGGCTGCTCCCGCAGCTGGTGGCGCTGGCGGCGGTGCCGCTGCTGCTGCTGAAGAGAAGACCGACTTCAACGTCGTTCTGACCGACGCTGGCGGCAACAAGGTTTCGGTCATCAAGGCCGTTCGCGAAATCACGGGCCTTGGCCTCAAGGAAGCCAAAGACTTGGTCGATGGCGCTCCCAAGGTCGTCAAGGAAGCCATGCCCAAGGCCGACGCCGAAGCCGCCAAGAAAAAGCTGGAAGAAGCTGGCGCCAAGGTCGAGCTCAAGTAATCCTGGGGCCCTTAGGGGCACCTGGCTTGCCAGGCAAAGGTTGGAGGTCAAAAGCCTCCAACCTTTTTCCGCTGAAGAATGCACCTGAAAGCGAATGAAGTTTGTTTTCAAGTGTCTTCTGACCTGACTGCAGAAGAACCTTGGTTCGGGCCGTGCGAGCGCGCGGCCGTCCGCCAAAGCTGGTAGTGGCCAGCCGCCAAGATCGCCCAGGGGTTTTCGAACTCCTCGGGATCAGTCGCCGAGTGCATCAAAACCGGAGAACTCATGGCTTACTCTTTCACCGAACGCAAGCGAATCCGCAAAAGTTTCGGCCGGCGCGACAGCGTGCTGGAAGTCCCCTATCTGTTGCAAATGCAAAAAGACGCCTACACGGCCTTCTTGCAAGCCGATGTAGCCCCCAAAAAGCGTTTGCCCGAAGGCCTTCAAGCCGCTTTCGAAGCCGCTTTCCCCATCGTCTCCCACAACAGTTTTGTGGAGATGAAGTTCATTGAATACAACCTCTCCAAGCCCGCATTTGACGTGCGCGAATGCCAGACCCGTGGTCTGACTTTTGCCTCCGCTGTTCGTGCGCGCGTTCAGTTGATCATTTACGACCGCGAATCCTCGACACCGCAATCCAAGGTGGTTCGTGAAGTCAAGGAACAAGAGGTCTACATGGGCGAAGTGCCCCTGATGACCGACAAAGGCTCGTTCATCATCAACGGCACTGAGCGCGTGATCGTTTCTCAGTTGCACCGTTCACCTGGCGTGTTCTTCGAGCACGACAAAGGCAAGACCCACAGCTCGGGCAAGTTGTTGTTCAGCGCCCGCATCATTCCTTACCGTGGCTCTTGGCTCGACTTCGAATTTGATCCCAAGGACATCCTGTACTTCCGCGTCGACCGTCGCCGAAAGATGCCCGTTACGATTTTGCTCAAAGCCATTGGCCTGACGCCCGAATCCATCCTGGCCAACTTCTTTGTGAATGACAACTTCCGCCTCATGGACACCGGCGCACAAATGGAGTTCGTCTCCGAGCGCCTGCGTGGTGAAGTGGCTCGCTTTGACATCACCGATGCCAAAGGCAATGTGGTGGTCGCCAAAGACAAGCGCATCACTGCACGCCACACCCGTGAGCTTGAGCAATCCAACACCACGCACATCAGCGTCCCCGAGGACTTCCTCATTGGCCGCGTGGTCGCCCGCAACATCGTTGACGCAGAAACCGGTGAAATCATCGCTCGCGCCAACGACGAACTGACCGAAGCACTGCTCAAAAAATTGCGCAGCGCCAACGTTCAAGACTTGCAGTGCATCTACACCAACGAACTGGATCAGGGTGCATACATTTCACAAACCCTGCGCATCGACGAAACCGCAGATGAGTTCACCGCACGCGTGGCCATCTATCGCATGATGCGCCCTGGCGAGCCGCCCACCGAAGACGCAGTCCAGGCGCTCTTCCAGCGTTTGTTCTACAACCCAGACACCTACGACCTCTCGCGCGTGGGCCGCATGAAGTTCAACGCCCGCATTGGCAGCTCCGATCCCACCGGCTCCATGGTTCTCAGCAATGAAGACATCTTGGCCGTGGTCAAGATCCTTGTTGACCTGCGAAATGGCCGTGGCGAAGTCGATGACATCGATCACTTGGGCAATCGTCGCGTTCGTTGCGTGGGCGAATTGGCCGAGAACCAATTCCGAACTGGTTTGGCCCGCATCGAAAAAGCCGTCAAAGAGCGTTTGGGTCAAGCTGAGCAAGAACCGCTCATGCCCCATGACCTGATCAACTCCAAGCCGATTTCTGCCGCACTCAAAGAATTCTTTGGCGCATCGCAGCTCTCGCAGTTCATGGACCAGACCAACCCCTTGTCCGAGATCACCCACAAGCGTCGCGTTTCTGCACTCGGCCCGGGCGGTTTGACTCGCGAGCGCGCAGGCTTTGAGGTGCGTGACGTTCACGTCACACACTATGGCCGTGTGTGCCCCATTGAAACACCTGAAGGCCCCAACATTGGCCTGATCAACTCCTTGGCGCTGTACGCGCAACTGAACGATTACGGTTTCATCGAGACCCCTTACCGCCGTGTGGTGGATGGCAAAGTCACCAACGAAATCGACTACTTGTCCGCCATCAAAGAAGCCGAGTTCGTGATCGCTCAGGCCAACGCCACGCTCGACGAGCAAGGCCGTTTGGTGGGTGAATTGATCTCTGCCCGTGAAAAAGGCGAATCCATTCTTTGCGCCGCAGATCGCATCCAGTACATGGACGTTTCGCCCGCACAGATCGTCTCAGTGGCCGCCTCGCTGGTGCCCTTCTTGGAGCACGATGATGCCAACCGCGCTTTGATGGGCGCCAACATGCAGCGTCAGGCTGTGCCCACCTTGCGCCCCGAAAAGGCTTTGGTCGGTACCGGCATCGAGCGTGTTTCTGCGGTGGACTCCGGCACCGTGGTGACGGCACTGCGCGGCGGTGTGGTCGACTATGTCGACGCCACCCGCATCGTGGTTCGCGTCAACGACAACGAAGCCGTCGCCGGTGAAGTGGGTGTGGACATCTACAACCTCATCAAGTACCAGCGTTCCAACCAGAACACCAACATTCACCAGCGCCCCATCGTCAAGCGTGGCGACGTACTCGCAAAAGGCGATGTGGTGGCTGATGGCGCATCCACCGACT
>JBEAMY010000058.1:0-5953 GCA_041165725.1 Pseudomonadota bacterium | reverse complement strand
CGCGTGGCCGAATGGATGGGTCGACACGGCGTGGACGCTCAAACCCAAGTGGTGGTGTACGACCAGCAGCAAGCGAATTACTGCGCCCGCCTGTGGTGGTTGCTCAAGTGGTGCGGACATGAAGCTGTGGCCGTGCTCGACGGTGGACTAGCCGCCTGGCAGAAAGAGGGCTTACCGGTTGAGTCGGGCCCAGCAGTTGCGCCGTCTCCTTGTCATTTCGAATTGCGCCCCTCGTGTGTGAACTGGCTCAGCACCCAAGAAGTGGCTGAGACCTTGGGCAAAGGGCCAGTCATCATCGATGCACGGGCCCGTCCGCGTTACTTGGGCGAAACCGAGCCCTTGGACCCCGTGGCTGGACACATCCCCGGCGCGCGCAATCGCCCTTTCAACCTCAATTTGCAAGAAAACGGTTTGTTCAAGTCGCCAGAGGTCTTGCGCCAAGAGTTCCAAGCCTTGCTCGATGGTCAGTCGCCCGAGACCGTGATCCATCAATGTGGCAGTGGCATCAGCGCCATTCCCAATCTTCTGGCAATGGAAGTGGCGGGGCTGGGTCGCAGTCGGCTTTATCCGGGCAGCTGGAGCGAGTGGTGCAACACGCCGGGCTTGCCTTGTGCCAAAGGCGAAGGCACCTGAGTCAACCCCCTTGCCCCTTCAGTGCGCGCCGTGCATCAGACCTGCAGTGAAACTCACCAAAGCGATGCCTGTGATGAGCGCTACGATCTGCACCAAGGTTTCACTGGCAGTGAGCCGCTGCTGAAGCTGTGGGATCAAATCGGCCAGTGACACGTAGATGTAACTGCTGCTGGCAAGTACCACGAGATAGGGCAACCAGTCTTCCTGGCCTTCAATGAAACCGTAGCCCAAAAACCCACCCAACACGGTGACTGAACCCGCAAGGCACAAACGGATCAAAGCGCTGGAACGGTCTTGGCCGTTTTGCTGGAGCACCACCAGATCACCGATGTGATGAGGTACCTCGTGGGCCAGCACCGCCACGCTGGCGGCCCAACCCAAAGCCGGTTCAATCAAAAAAGCCGCTGCAACCAAGATGCCGTCGCCAAATGCATGGATGCTGTCGCCAAACAGCACCGACCAACTGCCCGCCCTGCCTGTGCCGTGATCATGGTCGTGGGCGTGAGTGTGGGCGTGGGCGTGTTCATGTTGCCCTTCGGCGGCTTCGGCATGGCCGTGGTGGTGTTCATGCCCATGGTGCCAAAGCTCAGCTTTGTCGAGCAAGAAGAAGAACACCAACCCCGCCAGCAAGGTCCCAAAAAGTTCATGCACATCCATGCCCGACTCGAACGCCTCGGGCAACAAATGCATGAGTGCTGTGGACAGCAAAGCTCCTGCGGCCAGGCTCAGCAGGGCTCGACTCCAGCGCGTCAGCAAGGCTTGGGTGAGCCATGCGGCAATGAGCACACTGCCTAAACCGCTGAGCGCTGTGCCCAGCAACACTTGAAACATGAGAAAGACCTTTACACGCCGTGTTTTTTGAACCAGTTCAACAACCTTTGCCATCCATCGTTTGCGGCATCGGCCCTGTAGGTGGGTCGATAGTCTGCATGAAAAGCATGGGGGGCTAGAGGATAAACCACAAATTCGGATTGGCTGGCAGGGCCCGACACCTTGGCCAAAGCCTGTTTCATGCTCTCGACGGTGCTGACAGGGATGCCCGCATCGTCGCCACCGTAGAGGCCCAGCACCGGCACCTTGACTTTGGAGGCCAACTCCAAAGGGTGGGCCGGTTGCAAGGGGTTGGTTTGACCGACAAGGCGGCCATACCAAGCCACTGCGGTTTTGAGCTTGGGTTGGTGCGCGGCATAAAGCCAAGTGATGCGCCCGCCCCAGCAAAAACCAGTGATGGCCAAACGGTCGGTGGCAGCGCCTTCTGAGCCCGCAAACGCCACACAGGCGTCCAGGTCGCCCATGACTTGGGCATCGGGCACTTTGCTGATCACCTCGGCATTGAGCTTGGCAATCTCGCCGTAAGCACTGGGGTCACCTTGTCTGAAAAACAGATCGGGGGCAATGGCGTAGTAACCCGCTTTGGCCAATCGGCGAGCGACATCGGCAATGTATTCGTGGACGCCAAAAATTTCTGAGACCACCAGCACCACCGGCGCATTTTTGGCTTGCGCAGGCCGAGCGCGATAGACCGGCAATTGATCACCACCGACCTTGACCATGACTTCGCCGGCTTCCAAGCCTTGGGCGTCGGTTTTGATTGCGGTTTGAGCCATGACTGGCATGGCAGCGAGCGCATAGCCCACGCCCAAGCTGGATTTGAGAAGTCCACGGCGGTTGAGCTTGACTGAAGAAGTCCCTGCAGGCACATCCAGCAAGGCATGGGAGTCGTTGATCCAATCGTTCATGTGTCACCTATTGCAAATAAAAAAGGTGAACCATGTTGTCACAAAGCAATACCCTCAGTGGGCCTGCTCCCAATTGGGCCCCAGGCCCACTTCGGCCACCAAGGGCACTCGCAGGCTGGCCACCTCGGCCATGAGGCGAGGGACTTCTGTGCGCACCCAATCGGCATGGGAAATCGGCAACTCGAAAACCAGTTCGTCGTGCACCTGCATGATCATCTTCACCGGACTTTGCAAGGCATCGAGTTGTTGTTGCACGCTCACCATGCTCATCTTGATGAGGTCAGCGGCGGTTCCTTGCATGGGGGCATTGATGGCGGCACGCTCTGCTGCGGCCCGCCTTGGGCCGTTGGCGCGAATGTCAGGCAAATAAAGCCTGCGGCCAAAGGCGGTCTCCACGTAGCCTTGCTCTCGGGCCAATTCGCGGATGTCGTCCATGTAGGCCTTGACGCCCGAAAAGCGCTGAAAGTAACGGTCGATGTAAGCCTTGGCCGCCGACTGGTCTATGCCCAAGGCCTTGGCCAAACCAAATGCGCTCATGCCGTAGATCAAGCCGAAGTTGATGACCTTGGCGTAGCGGCGCTGCTCGGACGACACCGCCGATGGCTCAAGCCCAAAGACCTCGGCAGCGGTGGCCCGGTGCACATCCAGCCCTTGTTGGAAGGCCGCAATCAGTGCCGCGTCTTGGCTGATGTGGGCCATGATGCGCAGCTCAATCTGGCTGTAATCGGCGCTCGCCAAAAGATGGCCCTCGGGAGCCACAAAGGCTTCCCTGACCTTGCGCCCTTCTGGCGTGCGAATGGGGATGTTTTGCAGATTCGGCTCATTGCTCGACAAACGCCCTGTGACCGCTACCGCCTGGGCATAGTGGGTGTGCACACGGCCTGTGATCGGGTGAGCCAGCGTGGCCAATTTGTCGGTGTAGGTGTTTTTGAGTTTGGCCAGGGACCGGTATTCAAGAATCTTGGCCGGCAAGGGGTAATCCTCGGCGAGTTTTTCCAGCACCTCTTCGTCGGTGCTGCGCGCGCCCGTTGCCGTCTTTTTGATGACGGGCAGATTCAAATGATCGAAAAAGATTTCGCCCAATTGCTTAGGGCTGGCGAGGTTGAAGGCTTGACCCGCAAGCTCGTGCGCCTGCCGCTCCAGCTCCATGATGCGTTGACCCAAATCGTGGCTTTGGGTCATCAGCGTGGTGGCATCGACACAAACACCGTTGCGCTCCATGGTGAACAAAACCCCGCTGCTGGCGATCTCCAACTCATAAATGCGAAGCAAGCCAGGTTGAGCTTGCAATCGGGGCCACAGCACCCGATGAACCTGAAGGGTGAAGCTTGCGTCTTCACCGCTGTAGCGTGCAGCCACATCGACATCCACCTGAGCAAACGGGATTTGCTTGGCCCCCTTGCCGCACACGTCCTCGTAGCTCAAGCCTTCTTGATGCAAATGGCGCAGGGCCAAGGCCTCCAGGCTGTGGGCCAAATGGACTTCAAGCACATAGCTTTGAAGCAAGGTGTCGTGCACATAGCCCTTGACGGTGATGCCGTGATTGGCAAAGACATGCTGGTCGTACTTGACGTGCTGACCCAGCTTGTGGGCGTTCGGGTTCTCCAGCCAAGGTTTGAGGTCGGCCAAAACCTGAGCCATGGGCAGTTGATGGTCGCTGCCCAAGCCCTCGTGCGCCAAGGGCACATAGGCGGCCAACTCTGGGCTCACGCACAAGCTGATGCCCACCAGTTGGGCCTGCATGGCGTCGAGGCTGGTGGTTTCGGTGTCCAGCGCCACGAGTTGCGCTTGGTTGATCCGCTCCAACCATTGCGCCCAGGTGGCGGCATCGGTGACTTGCTCCACCTTGAGCTCAACCTGAGGAGGTGGCGGGTGGTTCTCGTCTTGCGCCACAGCAGGTGATGCGGATCTGGGCGAACTTTGGCTTCGCCCAGAAGCGCCTGACCCGCCAGCAGTGGTTTCCCCGCCCGCCTGCAAAGACTTCATCAGTCCGCGAAAGCCAAAGCGTTGAGCAAACTCGGTCAGGGCATCGAGCTTGGGCGCTTCGGATTTCAAGGCCTCTAAATCGGGCCACCCCGCCACATTGGCGCTCAAATCGCAATCGGTTTTGATGGTCACGAGCTGGCGAGCCGTGGGCAACCAGTCGAGCGCTTTGCGCAAGTTTTCGCCGACCACACCGCCAATCTCGTTGGCATTGGCCATGATGGCTTGCAGCGAGCCATGCGTCTGCAACCACTTGGCCGCTGTCTTGGGCCCCACCTTGCTCACGCCGGGCACGTTGTCCACCACATCGCCCACCAAAGCTTGGAAGTCGATCATCTGAGTCGGTGGCACGCCAAATTCAGCCGTCACGCCGGGCACATCGCGAACCTTGCCGTTCATGGTGTCGATGATGGTGATGCGCTCGTCAACCAGCTGGCTCAGGTCTTTGTCGCCACTGGAGATCAACACACGCCAGCCTTTATCGGCCGCACGCCGCGCCAGTGTGCCGATCACATCGTCGGCCTCCACATCGGGCACTTGCAACAAGGGCCAACCCAGCAAGCGAACCACCTCGTGAATGGGTTCGATCTGAACCCTCAAGTCGTCGGGCATGGGAGATCGGTTGGCCTTGTATTCGGTGTACATGGCATCGCGAAAAGTCGGCCCCGGCGCGTCAAACACACAGGCCAAGTGCCCGCTGGGGTATTCCTTGCGCAGGCTTTGCAGCATGTTGATGATGCCGCGCAACGCCCCCGTGGGCGCGCTGTTGGGATCGCCCGGCACCGCGCGCAAATCGGGCATGGCGTGGAACGCACGGTAGAGATAGCTGGAGCCATCGACCAAAAGCAGCATGGGGGCAGAGTCTTGCATGGGGCGATTGTGCCTCGACCTACAATGCGTTTCCCTTGCCAGAACACTCCCCATGGCCGTTTACACCGAAGTCAGCAACGACCAAGTCGACGATTTGCTCACCCACATGCCGCTAGGAGCGCTTGAAAGCCTCACCGGCATTCAGGGTGGCATTGAAAACACCAACTATTTCCTGAACACCAGCCAGGGTGAATTCGTCCTCACCTTGTTTGAGCGGCTCAGCCACGCTGAGCTGCCCTACTACCTTGAGCTCATGCGCTGGCTGGCTGGAAAAGGCATTCCTGTGCCGGCTCCCCATGCCGATGTAAAAGGCAACATCTTGCTCACGCTGGTGGGCAAACCCGCTGCGGTGGTCGACAAACTGGTGGGTCAACCCCAGCTCAAGCCCCAGGTCGCCCATTGCCGCCAAATGGGGCAATGGCTGGCGAAGATGCACATGGCAGCCGAAAGCTTTGATGCCTTTCAACCCAATTTGCGCGGCCTGTCTTGGTGGAACGACACCATTCCAGTGATCCTGCCCCACTTGAACGACGAACAACGCCAGTTGATCGGCCAAGAACTCGCCTTTCAAAACCACATCGCCAGCCTCTCTGCCTATGCGGCCTTGCCCCGGGGTCCGGTTCACGCCGACCTCTTCCGCGACAACGTGATGTTTGACGGTGAAGTCTTGTGCGGCATCTTTGACTTTTACTTTGCGGGCAACGATGCCTGGCTGTTCGACCTGTGCG